>NZ_JAVRBM010000040.1:0-79903 GCF_034531255.1 Nostoc sp. ChiQUE01b
GGGGAGACAAAGCTACGCTTTGGCGGGGTGGGGTTCTTCGGGTTTAATAAGTAATCAAGCGGACATGATATGATAGGTAAGCGAGAGCCAAACTCAAAACTCTTCTCTCAGAAGGGCAGAGCTTCTTGGAGAATTACTGTATTGGAGTTTTAGGCTTACGAACGAACGTTGCTTTTAATTAAACGGTGGAAAAGGCGGCAAGGCCACAAAAAAGCTCCACAAACACTGACTGAGGCGATGGCGGCCACAACTCGCCAACTTGAACTAGACTCAGTTTCAGACTCTGAAGGATGAGCTTGTGTATTTTTAGCTAATTCTGGCATTGAATGAGATAGCTGACTGGCTGTACTCACCCCTTCAATCGCTGCTCCAATTAGATAAGCTACTAGGGCAATTACTAGCCAGTTATTCATAATATTCCACTGTTTCAACTCTGAGCGTATGCTTGGCAACGAGCAATCATTTGATTTTTCGGACTAATGATTGCCGCCTTGCCCTAAAGATAATCGACCTTCAGCTGTATCCCGAATTAGGGGCAGTTTAGATTTTATATAAGTATTGAGAGTGCTATCTGACTGGGCATCAAGACCCTGCTTCGCTTTTAACTGCTGGAGAAGCAATTGTACTAAAGCAGCATCGTCAAACTGGAGGAGGGTGTTGACCTGAGTAGACTCGATTACAGCCCAAAGCTGTTGCATCATTTTGGCAGTGACCATGAGTCTGTAACCTCTTAAGCTTTTCTTTATATTTACACGGATTTGGAAATTGTGGTTAGTTCTTATCTGAAGATTTATAAAGATGTCGGCTAAAAATGCCTGAGTCAGTTAAATCAGTTAAGTTATAGCGTTTTTCAATTGATTGAACTACTACACAACTGCCCACACGCTATCTTAACCGTGCCATCTAAAGAAATAAAACTGCCCAAAGGCTTAAATCCTCCCTAACCGTTTTTTAGAAGGAGGGAATTATAGCAAGGCTTTTGATCGGTCACAATGCAGATATATGTAGGCATTAACGCTTTTTGTCGAGGGGAAACTTCTGTGGCTATCGGGTAATTTTGCTGGAACTTTATTTATTGTAAAACTCTCGCACAAGCTCCCTCCTGACCAGAAGGATCGGGAAAAACTGCTAAAGTGTGATATTCAGGATTATCTGATTTATATATCACTTTAAAAGTATACAACTTGTTTTTACCTTGCGCTTCGGTAACAACTGTTAAAAGTGTATTGCTAGTGGGAGGAAGTCCAGGAATATCCAGTTTTTGAATTCGTCTGAGTTGAATTACATTGGCTGCGGAATTTTTACAATCTGCTGAATTACTATTAGCTTCTTGACCAAACTGCATACATACTGGCCCATCAAAATCCATAGTTACCTCTGATGGGTCATTCAACCAAACTTTTTTAATTACTTCTCCAGCCGGAATAAAACTTAAGTTTGTTCCTTGTTGATACCAAACGTCGATCGTAGGTGTTAGTCCTCCTAAACCCTGTGCTTGGCAGGAAAATACGGAACGCAGAACGGCGTTATTAGCTACAGCGCGACCTACCAAGAAGAACATAGCAACCGAGAAAATTAAGGAAGCTATAGGTAGGAAATAAGAACGTTCTGGGTTATTTCCTGACAAATTAATATTCTTTTTCATGGTTGCAAATATCTAAAATTGGTATAAATATTACCTCTTAAAACTGAGTTGGTTGATTCACATATATTTCAATATTTGTGCCTGCTGGCAAAAACCAGACACCACCTTGTTGAGACGCTTGGGCGATCGCCTGTTGATTACGTTGGGCAATTTGGGGTACTACAGAGTTCATACCACCTTCCAGAACCCCAGCTGCAAGATTGCGTCTGTTCTCAGTCTCACTAACAAGGCCACTGGAGGTGTTGGTGGTAGTATTGTTTGGGTCATTTTCGGTAGGGTTGGGAGATGTTGATTGTATAGAATAGGGCACGAGTTTTGTATCAGGGCGATTTATCAACTCTGCTGCCTTAGCAATACCTCCCAAAACGAATAGTCCTGCATCCATCGAGGCTATAGACGAACTTTGACCGGGATATTTATTTGCAATTAAAGGTTTGCCTTGAGTACCGCGAAGAATAATTGCATTGTTAGGTAGGCTTTGTTCTGTACGGTTGCCATTATTTTGCGAGATAACTTTGACTACGTTCATCTGCAAAAGACCTTGTTCAGAAAGCGAACCAATTTCAGTTAAAAATTCAGTGTTTGCAGGTAGAGCGATCGTACCATCGGTAGATTTTAGCGGTTCTTTCAATCGGATCACAAATACGTTTTTCGCTTCATCTGCATCACCACCGCCTGACTTATTACTAGTTTCTCCAAATATTGCTGTCGCCAACACAGCTTTGGCACTACTCCCAACTGCTACAGATTTCTGTCCCTGCGGTTGGGCTTGACTGACCGCAGAATTTTCCGGTTGTGGGGTTTGCTCAGTATCGGGGTTTGGTGTCTCTTGCTGCGGCTGCTTAGTGTTTGCAGGTTCCAAAGTAGCGATATTACTAGTAGGTTGATTGCTAGGATTGACTTGACCGTAGCTACCTAACTTTGCTAACCTTGCCCACTCTTGAAATGGGCTTGGTGGAGCTGGTGGAGTTATATTATTAACTATCGGTTGAGTATTTGGCTTCACAACTGGTAGCTGGGGCGATCGCGAAGGTTGAGAAGCAGGTACTCTAATGACACGCTCAACTGTCACTGTCCGAGGTACGTAAGCTGTTGGTGGGGGTGTTGGGATCACTTTCTGTCTAACTGAGGGTTGTCGTAAGGCTACTGTCGGCGTTGATTTGGCAATTCTAAGCTGTTGTTGGGCATCTTTCACCATCTGTGCTTGTTCAGTCAGAGCTAATTTCGTTTTGAGAGTATCTATTTGGCCTTCCATCTGTTGAGATATGGATTCATCAGTGGGCTGCTCTTGCACTGGTGGAGAAACAATATTTTTTGGCTTTTGATTGCTGGTACTCATCAATTGAGACAAAAACACACCACCTACCAAAACGATCGCTAAGGTAGCAGCCCCTACCAAGCCTAACTTGGCAAAGGGATTAGATGAGAGTGCTTGCTTAGTCTGAACTTCTTGTGGTTGAGATAACGACTCTGGCAGCGTTGCAGAGTCTTCCGAGCCTTGGTTATCGGTAGAAGATTCTTCTTCAAAGCCGACCAACCTTGACATCCTTGATTCCCAATCTACAGATTCTACTTCTGGTTGGCGATCGTCGGTAGTTAGAGTAAATCCATTTTGGGGAGGCGTTTCGGCAGGAGTTGAGTATCGGGTCATGGTAGAGCCTAGTTTGGATTTTTAGAACAATTATTATCTTTAATTTCACATATATTATAAATTTCTAATTTGGCTTCTCCAAGGCGGTAAGCTGCAAACTGCGACGGTAGTGCTGCATTTGGTAGTGAAGTTACAGGTTGATCTATTGCTCTAACTAAAATTTGTTTATTAAAGGAAACTGATTTACCTAATTTATCATAACTGTTAAAAATTAATTGATTGGCAAGTATCTCTACTTTCCACTTTCCATTACTTATTTCTTGAGGTTGAGAAACTTTTTGGATTACTAAGACATTCTCCGCTCCTCTATTAACGTTTTCAAATTGGCTATCTGGATTTAAATTAGTAATTTCTGACTTCAGTTTTTCTTTAAAATCATCAGCTACCAGTTGGGAGGTAATTTCCCAGACTTGTGTTGGTGGCTGTTGTTGTGACCAGGTAAGCATTAAACTCATAGTTTCACCCACAAAGCGCCGAATAGTCTCTGGTTGTCGCTCTAAATTGGCTTGGGGGTCTACCGTTATCGCATGACCATCAACAAGTTGCACTAAACTTTGAGGTGTGAGTTGTTGACCTAACTGTTGTAACATAGACCAGTGAAATATTAGTAACAGTAAGGTAAATAGATGTAAACCAAACGTTCCTACAGCCAACAACGGTAAGGGGCTATTTTTCTTATTTTCTGGTTTGAGTAATTGCATTAATAATTGATCGGATAATTTAACAAAACAGAGTAGAGGCGTCAGTCGCCAGAATTCAGAATTGAATTCTATGAGACTGGCGGATAAATAAATGGGTTTAAGTCCCCCACAAAATTGAAAATTTGGTGGTCAACAAGAAAGTGGCGGGTCTGAATCCCCGACTAATTGATTCTGAATTCTGCATTCTTCTTCAACTATTTTCACATAAAAAATCGATTATCTGATAAAACTATCAGATGTTTGTCCAGTTCCGCATTGTTTTGATTGATTTTTGTTCGGGTTGTAGTCATCTAGCAAACATAAATTACGAATTTCATAAATTTCTAGTCTATCAGCGCGGACACTATAAATTGCTTTTTGCAAGTCGGTACTATTGTCGGCTTGGGGATTAGCGAAATAATCTGCTGCACGTACAAGGAAATCTTTATTAAAAGGAGTTATAAGTTTTGCACCACCAACTCGATTTTTTTGAATTAAGTCAGCTACCATACCGATTTGCCACTTACCTGGTGCAATTTGTTTTGGCGGATCAACTCTCTTAATTACTAGTTGTGAAGTCATCGCTTGGTTGGGATTTTCCGAGAAAACTTCTGGCGGTGTCATTTCTGCAACTGTGCTTAAGAAACCTTTGCGAAAGTCTTCTGATAAGGCAAAACTAGCTACCCAAGTGCTGGTAGTAATTTTTTGGCTACCACCTTGAGATGTGTTAATCAGTATTCCTAAATCTGGTTTGGGAGTTGCGACTTCTTCAATAGTTTGTGGTGGTAAGGTTCCAGACCAGCTAAACATTGATATCATTGTTTTGCTGATAAATTGGCGAATTGCTTCTGGTTCTCTTGCTAAATCATCAATATTAGCTACTGGTTTACCGTCTATTAATTGTACAAAGTTGGGAGGTTTTCTCAAACTGAGTTGACGAATATTTAGCCCTTGTAATAAGAATAAAAATAAAACTAATATATGTAAACTAAAGGTTGCGATCGCAAAAAATGTCAAAACACTTGCTGTTCTTTGTCTTTTTTCTAGTAAACGCACCATTTTCTCACCTCCTTTTGCAAAAACCTCAGCTATTATATATGATGTTTTGCATATACTTACTATTTACAACACTTACAACAATTTTTTGAATTTTGAATTTTGAATTTTTTATATCCTCTCCTTTACTAAAGAAGCCGTACTGCTGATAGCACTGAAGACCGCAAAACCGCCAGCAGCAGCCACAAGTAAAGATAAAATTGGTGCTAAAATTCCTAGAAAAATTATGAACCACATTAAGTCTGGATCAGCACTAGCACTTTGACCTGGGCCATTGACAATCACTGCGGCAGTCAGAACAGCAATAATATTGAATGAAATCTTGGCGATTCCAATAGATAAAAATCCGGTCAGCCATGCAAAAATTGGTTTACCAGCTACAGGTAGTAAAGAGCCACCTACAGCTATTGGCCCTAAAACTGCTATTAACAACATAGTAGCTTCTATCAAATTCTGAAAGGCATATTGTAAGGAAACTAAAAAGCTTTTGATACTCGTTTGGACTGTAGAACCTAACAAAGAATTAAAAGAGGTTTCTGATACAATGCCAGTGCCATATCTGATATTATCTAGTTTAGTTTGTAGTCTACTTATCCAGTTTTTATTTCCATAAGTATTTCTATATTTCTGCCAGAGAACGTTGACTTTTTCAGCAGCTTTCGCAAAACATTGGCTTTGTTGTTCGCCAGTAAGAGATTGACAAGGACGTAGTAAAGAACCAGCTACTTCTTCAGCAACACTCATATTCAGTGCTTGCTGATATATTTTATCTGCATCTGCTGATACCACTACTTGCTGATTCACAGTGTTTAGAAAATTCCGCACTCCCAGCGTCAGATTAGACAGTGTACTTCCATTGCCAGAATTACTTAAGAGTACTACCACAATAAAAGGCCAAATTAAAGCTGATATGGGACGGGTGTATTCGTAGGATATTAAGTCTTTGAGGAATTGTATCATAAAAAATAACAGGGTTCCTACAGCAAAAAAAATACCCAGATTTGTCAGTGCTCCATACAAGTTATTACTGGTGTTATTTTGTAATAAATCCAGCCATTGTTTGTCCCAACCTTCGGCAAGACTTTGGGAAGTTGCGGCACCATTATCAAGAATCTGATCGATGCCTACTTGGGCAAAAATTAGTTTAATAGCAAGTTGCATTTTGAGTTTATGGGCTGTTTTTTTAGATTTAGTAGGGTGTGTTACGTTCCTAACGCACCATCCCGGATGCTTTCGGTGCGTTACGCTGTCGCTAACGCACCCTACCTGTTTTTTAGACTTCCTGTTGGTTTGTAAGAAGTTTAAGGATTTAAAAAATTGTATGGCAATTTAGAGGATGTTTTAAAAGTGGTTTATTGTAATTTTAAGCACTTGTTGATTTCCCCTAATCCACGCCAGTCGCTCCACTTGGGGAGACCCCTTGGTGCTAGCCTCTCCCTTTGGGAGAAGACCGCGCTGGCTCCCCTAAAAAGAGGGGAACCGGAATCAAAGTCCCCCAATTTATCGGAGGATTTAGGGGAATCTAAAACGTTTTGCTACTGACCAGAGGACTTTTAAAACATCCTCTTAGAGTTTTTTTATTTTAAAATTCTACTTCCCAACTTTTTCTCTGTCGGCGTTGCTGAATTAGGGGCTGATTTGGCACAATTTATCACGAATTTTCATTTCCAATGGTTTTAACCGCAAATTCATCCCGCATTTATCCAACGCTTCTCTGCCAAACAAATCTAGTTGAGAAGTAGCTCGTAAAAGTCGTGCTGCTTCTGTAGATGTATCTACTCTCCGAGCGCGATTCGCCTCTTCTGTCTGTTGAGAAATGTTTGCTAAATTTAAGTTGGTATATTGCAAAGCCTGATTTGTTTGTAATGTCTGACCAAATGTTTCAGCTACAATTTTTATTTGTTCCTGTTGAATTTTCATCATTTGCACTTGACTAGCACCTAGCAATTCTGCCAATCCAGAAATAGCATTTACTGTTGGTTCAGCGGCTTTAGCTGCATCTTTACCTACATTAGTAATACTGGACTGAATTTTTCCGAGTAATGTACTGTTGTTAGTATCTAGTTCCTGGGCAAATCCCTCAATATCTTCCAGACTTTTTTCAGTATTTTCTAACTTCGTTTTTGTCCGAATTTGTCCATTTTTACCAAGAACACCTACCGCCACTCCACGGGTAATTATACGATTAAGTTCACTGCTAACTAAATTTCCCCGCACTGCTGAATTATTCTCAAAACGACTTGATTTCGCATCTGAGTTATAAGAGTAGTTAATTACATCATCACGAATTTTTTGTCCCGCAGCGACGGGGTTAGGTATCTTCAAATCTCCCTTAGCATTCTCAATAGCAATTCGACTTTGACTTTGTTCTAAAGGGTTTAAGGTATCCTTCAAATTATTATGTTGAAAGTAATCTTGCATATCTTTGGAATATGATTGAAAGTCAGTCCAAACCTGACCTAATCCGCCTGTCTGAACTTGTGCAATTGCTGGTAGTATTGCCAGGGATAGCAAGGTAAAAGTAAAAATGGTAGTTTGTCGCATATATCTGTGCCTGAAAAAGGTAGACTACATTATATAGTGAGGTAAAAATTTAGCTTTTGAACGGTGCTGATTTTGGATTTTGGATAATAGAATTAGTTTTTCGGTTCAATCCCCGACGCTATTCTAAAATCTAAAATTCTTAAGCTACAACCCAAAAATGGGTGCAGTAAATCTAAAAGACGCTCGGAAGTCGCTAACGTTACGCTATCATAAATCTAAAATCCAAATTTGTTTTATTCACTCTTAATTACTTAGATAGCCCGATTAACTACTACGTAGATTCGCCACTAATTGACGTGCAAACGCAGAAATTGCTTCATATTTATCGCTGTGAAGTTGCATCATTTGGCTACGTGCAGTTTGTTCATAAGGGTTATTAGCAACTGCTGCCAATTGTTCGTAACCTGGATAGTAACGGCAGAATGTATAAATACCGTTATCATCTAATAACCATTGGCTATAAACGCCTTCTTTGCGAGGAAAGAAGCTTTCTGAAGCATTACGAGAAATAACTTGACGGGGATATTTCAAGATGTCTGCAAAACTATCTACTGCAACTGGCTGGATGCGTCCAATCAATCGTGTTGTCAGGTTTTGCAATATTTTTGATGCAGCTTTAGATTTAGCAATGGTGTCAGGATCTTGTCCTGATAAGATGACTCTGATCCCAGCTTTAGCACCGTTCGCACAAACTCTACCAACTAAGTCGGAAATTTGCTCGAACTCAAATAAAATTGGTGCTTCGTCGATAAAGAATATGGAAGCTGGACTACTTAACGCGCGTCGGAGTGCGGCTGAATAGGCACTCAAGGATAGTACGGCTGCATCTTCACTATCTGATAGGTTTCTGAGAGCAAAAACTAAAAGTTGTGCATCGGTAGGAAAGCTGGATGGTGCAGAAATGGCTTGTCCCACGCGGCTAGAAAGCCAAAAGCGTAAGCGCAACTGAATTTGACTGAGGGCGTCTTCTACTCTGCCAGTTAAAGAACTTAGCTGCAAATGTTCTGGTGAGCAGAAAAAGAGAAAATCTTTTAAAGTGGGGGTTTTCTGCCAAGCAAGAGTGCCAAATCCTCCTTCCATCGCCTGTCGATATCGCTCTTTAATACCTTCATCTCTAAAGAAGGCTTCTAAAGCTAAGTTGAGCAGCGATCGCACGGTTTGCGATAAAATTTGACTTTCAGTGGACGATCCTAACACCATTGTCATTAACGCTGATTCCAGGAAGGCGGTATAATCGTTAAAGCGATCGCGCTGTTGTTCTACTTCTAGCGATCGTAAATCTGGCTGCTCAAATAAGTTATTCGATTGTTTGGAAATATCAAAATAGGCTCCATTCCCCTCCATAAACTCTGTGTAGTCTGTAAAAGTAGATGTGCCATCAGGTTTAGGGAAATCTAACGCCACAACCGGAATTCCATGCGCTAAAGCCTGAGTTAAAATTCCTGATACCAACACCGATTTACCAGCACGAGTTGTCGCAAACAAAGCTAAATTTTTGTGTTGATTAAATAAATCTAAATGTATCGGTGTTCCGCCTTCTTCAGCAATCAACTCAAAGCCTTGTTTGTCACCTTTTTTGCTTAAAACTAGCGGCATTAATCCCGGAACTTCACTGGTTAAATATAGCTGGCGACGGTTGAAGGGTGTTGCTAGTAAACCTTCCCAAACTATCGGTAGAGTTTGCAGCCAAATTTTCCAGGCATATTCAGTTTCCCTAATTACTCTGGCTGGACGTTGAAAACAGTTTTCAATATATCTTGTCGCCTCATCTAATTTTTCTAAAGTTGGACGATGTACTAAAATAGCGATACTCGTATAAATCGGGACTGCACCTTCAAATAACTGTTCTTGTGCTGCTACCGACTTCTTCAACTTTAATTGAGCGTTGACATCAATAGTTTTACTTTTTTCTTGAGCCATAATCGTTGTCATGTTTGACTGCTTCAGCACTCGTTGCAGGGTAGTTTTTACCAATGCTGGATTTGCAGCAGTCAACTCACAAAAAATTTCTGTATCTACTACTGTTTCTCTGGCCAACAGTTCCCATAAATAGCGCAGTTGAGCCGATTTACTAGTCCAACCGCCCGGTTTTTCCAGAAATGACAGTGCGCCAATATAACGATTATTAACATTAACCCAGCGGCGATCGGCACAAGGTACACTAGATTCCATCAGCAAAGTTGTGCCGTGGATATTGTCTATAAGCAATTTAGTACTAGCTAAATCGGAATTAACTTGTTCGTGCAGTCCTTGTTCATCTAAAGTCATTAACTGGGGAATATCTATTGGCTGCGTATCATTAAACCTTTTCCAGATTTCCCCCCAAAGTTCATTAGCAGTCAAAGGTTTGACATCCAATCCCATTTTGTTAGATAAGATTTGTTCCCAGCGAAGAAACCCCTGGTTATAAGCATTTGTAATCAGGGTTTCAATACGTTGATTTTCTACTTCTAAAAGATCGCCTTTAAATTTCAACCACCAGGATTCAGCTTTGACTAAAAGCTTTTCTATCCAATCATCTGCGTGTTGCGAGTTAGATTCAATCGTGTAAGTTACATAAATCCGCAAAAATTTAGGTTTACGAATCCCAGAAATAGTCAGTTCTTTAATTCTGGCTCTCTCCGCCATTAACAAATATTTGATGTCTCGCGATGATGCATTTTTGATTAATGTTGCTAACTCTTTTTGGCGCTCTTTGTCTGAACTAAAAGAACCCAAGTGTAGCGTCATCCTTTCACCGCTAGGAATGTCTTTTAATCCGGCTTCAATGTTATTAAAAAGTGTATCAATTTGTTCAGGTCTTAAGGTGGTATGAATTCCCTTACAATCAAAACCAAAAACAAAGCAGAACCGATCTTTTTGAGTACCTTTTGTTAACAAATAAGCGCCAATATCACGTCCATTCATGGCGACACGCAGCATTGTCGCCAAGTGCAAGGCATCTTCAAATGGCGTTAATCTACTTTCATTTCCGGCGATGCCGACGCTTTGTTTTCCGATTTTTTGCTTCATGGTTTACTTCCAATAAGCTTTGATAACGAGCAAAGCCTCTTGTCCAAGCGGGAACGCCAATAAATTTACTTAAAAAACTCCAACTCTTACCACCAGTTAAAATCCACCAAGTTCCGATTCCCCAACCAGTCATTAGTACTGTCCACAACCATTTTTGAAACTCTTCTTGGAAAATACCTCCAAAAATCCCATTGATAATAAAATAGGAGGCTAAGGCTATTACCGTCCAAGGAAGAATTTGATCGGCAGGAATTGGCCCTAGTGAAGGTTGGCTTCCTAGAACCTGATTGACTGGACGAAAATCTTGTTCCCGCTCTTGAGACATTTGAAATATCTGAATATTTACGGCTGTTGTGGACCAATTATAAAGCGTGTGAGTACATCAGCAATCGTAACAGCAACAACGACTAACAGGGGAGTTCTGGCGATGCTTTGCCAATCTTCATCTTTACGCACTGCGTTAATCACACCAACTAAGGAGATTGCAATATAGAGTAAGTAAATTGCCCGCAACACATTAAATATTAAACTTACTGCTGTGTCGCCACCACCAGCATTTCCACCTTGACCAGCTAAGTTTCTTTTGAAAAACTTTTCAGCTTCTCCAAAAAACTGTGCTTGTGCGGGGGCTGCAAACCAGTCTAACCAATATAAACTCAGAACGATCGCTGCTGCTAAAATTTGTAATAATATTAGCGATCGCCTTGGTAAATTCACTTGCTGCCCAATTTGCTGGATGATGACTGCAATTAAACTACCAACAAGTAAACAAAAGAGCAGGATAGGACTTTTTAGGCTGATAACGCTAACGAATACAGCACAAGCAATCAAAAAAGGTACAGATTCAAGCAGAATAGTCAGACAGGATTTAAATGCCTGTCTTAACTTGTGAGATTCTTTCGCCGCACTACCAGTTAAAGCTTTGAAAAAGTTTCTCTCGTGAGAACTTTGTCTAAACATTTGCTAATTTTCCTATGGTTTACTATAATTATTATTTGTTTGTCTCAAATTTTACAGCTATTATAATTTAACATGCTTTAACATCATTATTAATCAAATTATGAACTAGTAGTAAGGTTATATATTCTACATCAGAATTATAAACTTAAGTTAACATAATATTAAGATTTATCTAAAACTAATTTTCTCTGATTAGAGAAGCTGGATTGCAAGTATTGAGTGAGATTGAACTGGTAGAGTCGTCTCGACTTTGAGAATTTTCTCATACAGATAGCCTTGATAAACCAACTTCAAAGCCTTGACTTTCGTTAACTCACAGGTATCTGAGCCAAGTGGTAGAAATGTTTCCGACTTGTGTGTACACCGTAGGCTTGCTCTCAGAGGTTGTTTGAAAAGTCTAATTTATTACTAGCCTTGGCGAATAGAATTCGCGGCTACACGAGGCTTTACCCACCTTTGTGGGTTAAAAACCTTGATTTTTCTTTAGTCCACGGAGGTGGACTTCGTTTGTGTAGTAGCGAATTCCATTCGCCCAATACTTTTCAAACATCCTCTTAGGGGAGACGAAACGTAGCTTTGGCTTTTTGGGGTTCTTGGGATTTAATAAGTAATCAAACAAACATGATGTGAAACAGTATTGAGTCACCGAAATTTAAATACTTGTATTGAAAAGTTTAGATCGATTGTAGAAAAATGGTAGACGTTCAAATGTACGTTTTACCATTTTTCTACACGCCGATTAGATTTGGAACTAGATTACAAACTTAAACACAGTTCCTAGATTAGAACTACCGCCAAAAGAGGCAGTACCATAAAAATCACCATTTGAGAGCTGAATTAGTGTGGACTCTGGCGTTGCCCCATTAGTACCATTAAAACTAATTAAGCCGGTGATGGTTGCTCCAGTCAGCTGATAGATAACTCCTTTATCATTTGCCCCACCAGCAGAAGCTGTGCCATAGAAGTTACCATTGCTTGCTTTTATGATTGCAGCCGTTGGGTTGGCCCCATTGGTGCCATTAAAACTGGCAACTAAAACGGGTGTACCGCCACCAATTGGAACCTTGAATATAGCTCCTTGATTGCTGGCTCCACCCAGTTTAGCGGTGCCGTAAAGGAATCCGCTAGATTCAATTAATCCAGACTGTGGATTTGCTCCATTGGCGCCAGTAAAGCTATATGAAGTCAGTATTCCTGCGGGAGTTAACTTGAAGACAACTCCTTTAGCACTTGCTCCACCGGCAGAGGCGCTGCCGTAGTAGTTTCCATCGGTAGCGAATTGCAATCTTGCTAATGGAGTTGCTCCATCAGTACCACTGAAGCTTCTAATGGTGGTGAGTGCCCCGGTGGTGGGCGAAACCTTGAATATAGTTCCTTTATTATTGGCCCCACCTGTAGAGCTTGTCCCCCACAAACTGCCATCAGTACCTGTAATCAGTCGGCCTGCTGGGTTAGCTCCATTAGTGCCTGTGAAATTTGCAAGAGTTGTCAGGGTTGTAAAAGCTGTTTGTGCCAACTTAAACACACTGCCGAGGTTACTTGTACCACCTGTAAAGGTTGCCCCATACAAATTGCCATCGACTGCTTGGAATAATCTAGCAACTGGATTAGTCCCTTTGTTGACTCCAGAGGTTCCGGTGAAGTTGATTAATGTGGTCAGAGTAGTGAAAGCAGTAGGAGTTAATTTGAACGCAGTTCCATTACCAGAAGTGCCACCAGCCGAAGTAGTTCCATAAAGATTGCCATCAGTACCGTTGCCTTTAAGTACACCAGCTCTTGGTGTAGCTCCGTTAGTGCCGTTGAAATTTACAACAGTAGTCAATGTTGCAGCAAAGGCTTGTTGGAAGGGTAGTACTAATGAAGAAGCCAAAACAGTCAGGGAAGTTAAAATCAATACCTTATTTTTGCTCTGGCGTTGTTTGTACAGATTAATCTTGTTCATTGGATACCTCAAAAAAGTTTAATGGAGACGGAATGGTAGCTAGTTCTAATGGGTTTTGTGATGGTTGCTACTCATGACTAATACCAATTTGAAAAACAATCGCTACAAATGTAGGTTAGAAAGCCATTGCTGTAGAAGGGTTTCCCAGCTTTTCTGCGTTTAGGCAAGCTACGCTCAACGTCTCTCTTTAGGTAAAGAAAGAAGCAATTGGCGTTTGAAGGACGAAACCCAAGGCCCCAACATCTTGTATCTGTTGAGTTTTATCTCGTAATCTACGAGATATTGCTACGACTCAATCTACGTATTGAGCGGATTATTTAAAATTGGTATAATTTGTCAGCTTAGGCACTAGTGATAAAGTGCCTAAAATGTTGGTATAGCCTTATTAGAAAAGGACTCAGAAAGCCTGTTTTAACTACACCAAAAAAACCGTACTAGCACTGAGTCAATAACGTGAATGACACGATTAATGATTTCGTTTGGTAGCATAAACCATTTTTTATTTTTTTGATGTCGTGAAAAACACAAAAAATAGGGAAAAATCCACGATTTTGACAGAATATAGTCACAAGACTCGATTCCAAACAACCCAGATAGTGTGTTTTTTGTCAAGCAATTAGTAAACTTTATTAAATACTAATTCCAACCTCTAAAAAAATCTTAATAAGCAAAATCACATATTAAGTGAAAGTTTTTTGTTTTTCTCTGAATAAAGAAATAAAAGCGCTATAAAAACTACTTTTCAAACACCTTTAAATTCCCAAAATATATTTAAGCTTTTTAATAATTTCATAATGTAATCATCACTTAAGCGTGATTGCGATCGCTTTTAGGCATCCAGTGATACTGTGAGGTAGCGATCGCAGGATTTGGCATCAACTATGTTATGATTTTATGATGTTGAGAAATATTTTCGGTTATGTAACTGACTTATATAGACCCCTCTTTGAATCTAAATCTCTACACCCTTTGATTCTGAAGGTGTTTGATGTCATAAATATTTCAAAAATTGAAATTTTAGTTAGTCGAAATGTATTGCAATGTCTCGCTTGACACTGATACACCTAACTGTCAAAGAAAATGTGCTAAGAAGAACGGACAAGTCTAGTGTGTCACACACGTAGACAACATACGGATACTACTGGAACTTATGCCCACGGATATAATTACTCGTCCTGAGTCCCTCACAGAAGATTGCTTTTTTACTTACGCCCTTGGGACTGATTTGCACGATCCTAATTCAACAGCTAAATATTTACGCCGAATCAGAAAAGAAGATAAACCATATATCGACATAGCTGTTTCTCCCAGACCGGGCTATCGGTTTGAGGTTTGTCTTATCCCTGTTGAAGGGTTCGCTCAAGAAAGAATATTGACAAAAGACGGGTTCGCCAAAGCTTTAGCGATTATTTGTGCTGTATCTAATAAAGCTAGAAAACGATTCCCTTCAGGAAATGGACAAGAAATAGTCCGGTGTCAATTTAGTAACTTAGCTGATGCAGTCACTGTAGCGAATGGACTGTCTGCATTACCCCCTGATATGTATGAAACTCTCGTCAAGCTACCAAATGCTTTGTAATATATTTATTATTAAAACTGACATGAGGACATTTTAATGGTAAATAGCTAAATGGACTTGAGACAAAACTTCAATGGGTCATATTTCGTCTGTTGAGAAAAGACTTGTCATACAAGACTTTTAACCTTAATGTACAATTTTGACGTTTTTGTACGCTAACCTGTAATTCAAAGTGAGTTTTTTTTTATGCCTATAAGTCCTTTGCGTGAAGAACCTCGTAATCAGCGAGCGCCTGTAATTCGTACAAGTAATGAGTTTATTCTCTTGGAATGGTTGAAGTCAACTGGTCGTCTCATCGAACGCGAACATCAAGAATCTGAGTATCTAACTGAAGTAGAAGAAATTTCTGAAATGATAGACCTTGATGATATCCCTTACGATCATGACGATGATGATGGTGAGATGGATTTGGAAGCCTAGCAGCTTAATTGGTAATTTGTAATTCCTAATTACTAGACTTTTTGCACAAATGCAAAATTTGCCCTCAACCCTTCTCCCAATTTTGGGAGAAGGGGAGCTATTTCAATGGTAATACCATCAATACATGGTTTCAGCGTCGGAGGGAAACGGGTAAATTCAATAGACTTCTTGCATAAATCTAAAATAAGAACCCCACCCCGCCTTTGACTTACGTCAAAGTCTCCCTGCCCCTAATCCCCAGAGGGGGCCCCGAGTTCCCCGCCTGCTCTTAGAGGCTGTTTGAAAAGTGGTTAGCTGTGATTTTAGGCACTTGTTGATCCCCCCTATCCCCCCTTAAAAAGCAGGGCTGTTTCATTCGCTCAGATCAGGATTTTGTCAAGAGTATCAGCCAGAAATTTTAGTGAGTCGGCAATCGAAAAATTACTAATTCAATGAGTAAATCTAAGTGCGATCGCAAGGCTGATGGGCAAATAAAATTTTTGAACTACCTGATTTTTTTGGTTGATACGCTTGTAAATTAAGCTTTTTCAGGGAATGAAACAGCCCTGCCTTAAAAAGGGGGAATTAGAATCAAAGTCCCCCTTTTTAAGGGGGATTTAGGGGGATCTAAAACTTTTTGCTACCAACAAAAGGACTTTTCAAACATACTCTTAGGGGTTGGGGGTGGGGTGTTAGCGGACTTTTGCAAGAGACCTCCATGAGCCTTCGACTCACAACCAAGGATGAAAGTAGACTTTCAAGACAGGTCTACTGACTGGGAGAAGTTTCGAGCATTCCTAGAAACCTACGGGGACAAAACCCACTGCGCCGCATTTCATCCACAGTCTCAAGCAGAGAATACGACGCTGTGCGTCTGTTCATTTGTGGCTTTCACGCTCTTACTAAGTTAATTATAAAAACCTCTTGATTTTTATCACCGATTGTGAGAAAGTCTGATTTAATATCTGCAAAATACGGTAAGTCGATAGATTTACAGGATTATCTAGCTTGACTGGAAGCAAGCGGTGGTTTTAGCTGTGCTTTAATCCCGGCAACATCCGATCACACTGATTACAACTACAAAAGTATAACAGCCATGCGATCAAGGCATCATACCAGCACTGAATGCCGATATTACTGTCAGGAGAATCATATTAAGTTTGGGTGATTACTTCTAATAAAATCTATCAATTTAGGTTGGGTTTCACTGCCGTTTAACCCAACATGAACAAGGATCAAATGTTGGGTTCCCCTGCAAGAAGCCCCTCTCTCCAGGTGCTGTTTGCATTCGGTTCTACGTTCTGCAACCCAACCTACAGATATTATTAAGTGTTTAACCAAACCTGATATCACTCCTATGCAAGTTACCTTCCAGTAAAGTAACCCCAGATATCATCCCAAATCTCGTTAGATTACCCTGTTTCTCTAGAGGTGGGCATTTGTGTGTAGCTAGTTGTTCTAGTTTTCAGATGCTCATGTATTTACTTATGGCTAGATTTTGGCATTATTTTTTTCCAGTGGAGAACATCTCATGCAATTAGATCCAAATTCTCATCAAGGTTCCGAACAAGATACTCAGGCTAATAGCGAAATAGATAAGAAACAACCCCATGTAGCTAGCAAACGTTTCTTTGGTAGTCACGCCAGCAGACGCTCATTTCTCGGTCGCGCTGGTTTGTTTAGTGCCGCTAGCGTTGTTGCAGGAGTTTTAGGTTCACCTTTCTCCTCAAAGAACGGAGGAGATATTGGAGATGTTGTACAAGCCCAAGATATCAACAGACGGTATAATCGACCGTTCGACTACAACAGGTTTGTTGATAAAGCTTATCGAGTCCGTGTTGAAGCAGCCAGACTTGAACGGAGTATCCCCATTCCGCCGCATCCAACCAATGGCGATGAGGAGCGTTATCCCAACAAAATCGGCTCTGATAGTAGGGGACTACCGCATAACGAACTAGGCGAAGTCAAGCTAGAAGCTTACAACTCTTTAACCAGAGCACTGACAACACAAAACCCGAATGATTATGAAAATATTATCTTGGGTGGTACCAGAAAGCTGGTCAATCCTCAAGGGCCCCTAGCAATTAGCCTAGAAGGGATCAATGCAGCCCAAATAGCTGTGCCGCCACCACCATCTCTAGCTAGTGCAGATCGCGCTGCTGAAGCAGTTGAACTCTATTGGCAAGCTTTACTCCGAGATGTACCTCTTTCCAAGCTGCAAAACAATACTGATAACCCGAAAGTCTTGGCAGCTGTCGAAGACCTCAACAAGCTTTCGGCGTTTCGAGGGCCAAAACAAAATGGCCGTGTCACCCCTCAAACTTTATTTCGTGGTAGTGTCAACTACGTCGGTTCCGGTTCAAGTACAAAATATGTTACTCCGCCAGGGGTACTAGATGGGCCCTATATCTCACAATTTTTGTTGCTAACTATTCCTTGGGGAACTCAGTCTGTTTCGCCATTGATTCGTACTGCTCTTCCTGGTAATGACTTTCTACTCAGTTTCCAGGAATGGTTGGCTATTCAAAATGGAGGTAGTTCCGGGAAATCCATTAAATACGATCCCAAAAACCGTTACATAGTCACGGTTCGGGATTTAGGTGAGTATGCCCATATTGGCGGCCCTACATACCTGGGAGCCTCCTTGATTCTTGGTAGCATCGGTACACCTTTGAATCCGGGTAATCCCTACGTCAACTCAAGAACTCAAGTTGGTTCTGCTGCAACGTTTGCAGTGGGACATTTACAAGCCTTGCTTAACTTGGGTACTTCGCGTGCGATTAGAGCATCATACTGGCAGAAGTATTATGTACACCGGATTCTGCGTCCAGAAGCCTATGGCGGGCTAGTTTACAACAACATTGTCAATAAAAGTCAGTACCCGATTAATTCTGAGATTTTCAATTCCCAAGCTTTGGCTCAGACCTTTAGCACCTTCAGCACTTATCTATTGCCCCAAGCATATCCAGAAGCATCGCCAACCCATTCCTCCTATAGTGGTGGTGCGGCTGCGATCGCTGGCGTCAATGTCACACTGTTGAAAGCATTCTTTGATGAAAACTTTGTTATCCCCTCACCAGTAGTGCCTGACCCCAATGACCCGACAAAAGTAATTTCTTACAGTGGATCACCACTAACTGTGGGTGGAGAGTTGAATAAACTGGCAACTAATTATGCTATTGGCCGCGGTCACGGTGGTATCCATTGGCGTTCGGATGGTTCCGCTGCTTTGGCTTTAGGAGAAGAGGTTGCTATTAGTCTGCTCAGGGATGAGAGACTGGGTTATAACGAAATATTCAATGGCTTCACCTTCACCAAATTTGACGGTACAAGAGTCACTGTTTAAACCAATTTTCGGTGTTATGGAAGTGCTGAGTAAAGGTATTTTATTCAGCAATACCTTCACCAAAAAAAGAGGATGAAGAGAGAGGGCTGTCGTAGTAGAGTTATATCAATTCCGGGTCTTAAAATGCGAGTGCGTTTAATTCTTGGACTTGAGTAAGAGATAAAATAATTGTCCATTGCTGACTGTAACACCAGCGCGATCGCCAGCTATTTTCCCAGTACCTAAAAAATAATCCACTCTACCTGCACCTTTAATTGCACCTCCGGTATCTTGGTCAAGAACATAGCGGCTAATAATGCGCTCCTGCATTTTTCCGGTAGGATTAACAAAGGGAATAGAAGCGCGAATCAACGCTAAAGCACCAGGAGGCATGAGAGATTTATCTGTTGCAATAGAACGCTCTGCTGTTAGTGGTACATTGATAGAACCTTGGGCTGGCTTTCCGTGATTTTCTTGAAAAAAAACAAAGCTGCGATCGCGCGGAATATAAATATTTAATTCTTGGGGATGCTTTTGGAAATAATCGAGAATAGTTGGCATAGTTACACCTTCTTGCGGTAATTTGCCATCATCTATTAATTCTCGCCCAATACTTTTGTAGTTATAGGCAGTATTACCCGCATAGCCGATTGTGGTTTGAGTACCATCGGGAAGCTGAAGTTTCGCTGAACCTTGAATTTGAGCTAGATATGGTTCAAGGCGAGAGCGAAACCAAAACAACTCTAATCCTCGTAATTTGCCTTTTGCACTTTGTAAACCATCTACTCCTTCTAACTCCTCGCGTGTTGGATGAGGCTTAGTCCAAGAGTTGAAATCAGGAGGTAAGCGATAAACAGGATAGCGATATTCTGTTGTGGGGACGCGACTAGCTGCATAAAGTGGCTCGTAATAGGCGGTGAATAAAACGGAACCTTTGTTATCTTTACCGACTGACTGGTAAAGAACAAATTCTCGCAGGGTGGCTTGATGTAATTCTGTTGCAGAATTGGTTTTTAATAGGAGTTCGCGGAATCTTTGCAAGCTTTTGATGACGCGATCGCGCGTAATCCCAGCCACCGGATAGTTTTGATAAGCAGCCGCAGCATTAGCTGTTTGCAGATATTGAAGACTGCGAGCGATCGCACTTATCAGTGCCTTTTTCTCTGGTATTTTTCCATAAATTACTTCATCCAAACAAGAGGTATCACTTTGACAACAAGTAATTGGTAGTCTTGGGATTAATGGTAATTTTTGTTTTTGTGGAAATGCATCTTGATTTTCAGCAGTCAAGGACACTGGTAGATCCCACTTTTTCACCTGACATTCTGGCGAAATGAGTTCTTGATACGTGAAAGATTGCATCTGCACCAATAAAATCAACAAAACTACAGGTAAACTGATGGCGATAATTTTGTTAAACTTTCCTAACCCAGCAAGTGTCTTTTTCATCAAAATTCAAAATTTTTAAGATTTTCCCACCTCGCTCAAATTCTAAAATAAAACACCAAAAATTTTTCCCAATGCCCCCTCAAGAGTGCTGAGTCATGTTACCGGTAGCGGGGCGTTTAGCCCGTGCTGAGTGCTGAGTTGGGAATCTTGCTTCTTTACTCAGGACTGGGAACTCGGAACTCGGAACTGTTTTGCCCTATTCCCTATTCCCTATTCATTCATATTACGGTAAGTCGCAACAGCAGAAGGTGATATCCGGTTCAAATATCGGAAGATCCAATACTTAAAGATAGTATCTAAAATCACCGGAAATGTAGCGATAAATAAGAAGATAAAATCTCTATTTGCCGGTAATCCCCAATGGCGTGATACTCCTTCTAAGAGTACTTCCCAGCCATGAGGAGAGTGGAATCCTACAAAGATATCAGTAAACAAAATAATGATAAATGCCTTGGCACTATCACTAAGTCCATAGACAATATTATCAAAGAAATCTTTGAGCACAGCAATAGAAGACTTACTGACTAGCAAAAGCCAGATAAAAGCAACCACCGAGAACATATCTGCAAAAACATTTTTGATCGCACCAGAGCTTTCATGACGAAATTCTTCAGCCAGCTCTATAGCCTTTTTTTTCATTTCAGTCTCCATCTGCTCAGGTAACAGTGGAGGGGCTTTAACAATGAGACTTTCAAACTTGAGCTTTTCTTCAAATCTTTGTAATTCTACAAGGGCTTCTTCTTCCATTTCGGAATTGAGAAATATCTGCATTTCCTGAGTGGTTCTAAATCTCTCAATAATTGGGCCAACTACGAAAGCTTTTGCTATCTGATGCGTTAAAAGTGGTACAATAATTAATAGTAAAAGAAACCTGATAGATATTATTG
Organism: Nostoc sp. ChiQUE01b; assembly: GCF_034531255.1. NCBI lineage: Bacteria > Bacillati > Cyanobacteriota > Cyanophyceae > Nostocales > Nostocaceae > Nostoc > Nostoc sp. ChiQUE01b. Next base: position 21,130 of record NZ_JAVRBM010000040.1, read on the forward strand.
TTCTTTTTTGAGTTTGACGAAAACTCTGAATTACTTCTTGTTCTGAATTAGGGTCTAATTCAGCTTGCAGACGACTGATAGTACTTAAAATAGACCGAGGTAAAACACCCGTTGTATCGGTTTTACTCTTGGCTTTTGGTTTATTATTTAAGTCTTGATTTGGTATTTTGGGTGGTAATGTTGGAGTTTTGACGAGCAGCGATTTGTCGTCAGATATCACAGAGTTAACTGGTAGACTTGGAGGTTTTACTACTAAAGCGTTAGAAGTTATTTGATCAGAACTTGTTGTGTATTTAGATATAACTTGATCGATAAAGTTTAGCTTTTCCAAAACTAAAGCAGGACTCAGATACTCTATACCTGCTTTTTGAGCAGCTTTTTGATTCTCTTCATTTAGAAACCAACGGCTTCCTCTAAACTCCGTCAGCCGCATCCTGGCAATTTTTAATAGCTTCTTGAGGTCTGACTCAAAATAATCCATCACACTGTTACTGTACATGGCTGAGTCAATGTCTATTTTATTACCATTGAAATGCTTATCTTCTATTTCCTGAATCTTTAATGCTGCATTGTAAGCTTCATCTAAAGAACGTTCAGGAGTCTGTAAGTACCATCGATAAGCAGCAAGTAAGAAAGAATAGATTTTTTGACTAAAAACAGAGTTTTTCATTGCAGACAATCATTCAGCATTATTTGGTGACTATTAACCTTAAGTTAACGCACGAGGTATACTAACAAATCTACAAGGAGAAAGTTTGTGGTTTATGATTCGGTCTGGATTGTTGGCACTAGCCGCAGTGGTAAGACAGCTCGCTTGGTACAGCAATTTTGTAATTGGATAAAATCAGAAAAACAATCTACTGAATCATTTTATACAAAAAAAACCGGACGTAAAAAAACTGGTCATCTACCGGAATTTTTAGATATTAAACAAACAGAGCCGGGAGTTTTAGTCTTAGCTGCCAATGATGATAATCGTCGAGAGTTAGGAGATATAATTGTTACCTCTACGTTGGGTAAATATCCGGTTCGTGCCAAGACGCCACTAGGTTTTTTTCAGGATGAAGTTATTTTATTTTGGCCGTTGCTGATTAACTCGTTGAACCTGAAGGCACAGTTTCCGGTAAGATTGCGACCAGAAACTGAGCAAGAGTTAGCAACCAAACTTTGGCGTCCCCAATTAGACGAAGAAATTTTACGTCTTGCGGGAGTGAATGAATCTCGCTTAGTGCGTCGCATCTTGGACTTATTACAATTAGCAGCTTACAGTGGTGTACCTTGCGAAGATATTACCCAGATTTTGGCCAGGGGTATGGGGGAAAATACCACAACTTTAGAGCCGGAATTTTTGGCATCTTTGCTACTAGATTGGCGTAATTGGTGTTTAGAGAGGGGGTTACTTACTTATGGGATTATTACCGAACTTTATAGTCAGCACTTATTAAGCGATCGCAATTACCAGCAGCACCTAACTAAACGCTATCAGGCGATACTAGCGGATGATGTCGATGACTATCCTAGCGTAGCGCGTCTTTTGTTTGAGTTGCTATTAGATCGCGGTGCAGTTGGCGCGTTTAGCTACAATCCTGATGGTGCGGTGCGATTGGGATTGGGAGCAGATCCCAACTACCTAGAAGGGTTAGCAGAGCGTTGTCGGGTAGAAATCTTAAATGGGCCGCCTCCAAAGTCTCTGAGCGAGCAACTGACTAAACAGATGGTGGAATTAGTCACAGAACCGATGGTACTGTTGAGTTTACCAAAAACAGTGCATTCAATTCAAACCACCTCCCGCGCCCAATTGTTGCGGCAAACAGCAGAGGTAATTGCTAACGCCATTCAATCTCAGCAAGTGCAACCAGAAGAAGTGGCGATTATTGCACCAGGTTTAGATGCGATCGCTCGTTATACTCTAGTAGAAATCCTCGTTAAGCAAAACATCCCAGTCGAATCGCTCAATGACCAACGTCCCCTAATTAGTTCGCCCGTGATTCGCGCCTTACTCACCATGCTGGCCCTAGTTTATCCCGGCTTGGGCCGCCTCGTAGATCGGGATGCCGTCGCAGAAATGCTAGTTGTCTTGAGCAGAAAACAACCACCAGAAAACTCCTCACTCCTAACTCCTAACTCCTCACTCAGCACTCAGCACTCACAACTCAGCACTCATATTGACCCGGTACGTGCTGGTTTGATTGCAGATTACTGCTTTGTACCCCATCCCGATCGCCCCAATTTGCTACCAGTGTCAGCCTTTGAGCGTTGGGATCGAATCGGCTATGCAGCGACTACAGCATATAATGAAATATTACAGTGGTTAGAACAGCAGCGATCGCAACAAGAATTGCGGTTAATTCCCAGTCCCATTTCTCTGTTGGACAGAGCAATTGTACGCTTTTTGTGGAATGGGAGTAATCTCCCCTACGAACAACTAGCAGCATTGCGGGAATTATTAGAAACTGCCCAACACTACTGGGAAATTGACACCAGGTTACGACAAATTGCCCCAGTAGAAACAACGCCTCACGCAACTATTATCGAATTCATTCAACTACTGCGACGTGGGACGATTACCGCTAACCCTTACCCTGTACGCCCTATTGGTGGAGCGAGAAAGGCTCTCACCTTAGCAACTATATTTCAATATCGATCTAGTAGGCGATCGCACCAATGGCATTTTTGGCTGGATGCTGGTTCGCCTCTATGGGCGAAAGGTGGCGCAGCGACTTTGTTCGGTGCGCCGTTCTTCCTGCGAGACAGGTTAGGCGAACCTTGGACAGCAGAAGATGAAAAATTAGCAGAAGAACAAAGACTGCAAAAGATTTTGACAGATTTACTGTCTCGTGTATCCGAGAGAGTTTATTTGTGTCACAGCGATTTAGCAGTGAATGGACAAGAGCAACTAGGGCCACTGTTACCCTTAGTAAATGCTTGTGTGACGGTTATTTCTCAGACCAATGTTAAGTAAAGTTTTCACGTAGAGGCAATTCATGTAGACGCAAAGCGGTGAAGCAGCGCGGTCTTCTCCCAAAGAGAGAGGCTAGCGCCTTTCCTTCGGAACGCTACGCGAACGCGGAGCGTCTCGTAGAGAAGGGGGTTTCCACGCCAGTTGCTTCTCCCTTGGCGCTAGCCTCTCCCTTTGGGAGAAGGGGAGACGCTGCGCGAACAAGTCGGCAGAGTCGCCCAACGCACTGGCTCCCCATGAGCGACTGCTGTTAGCGCAGCGTTAGCGATGCAGGAGCGTCACCCGAAGGGCTTCCCACACGGTACAAAAACCTTAAAATTCAGGTTGCTAAACCGTTATTATAGTCAAAATAGCCTGTATTAATACTTCTAGCTCAATTGGTTTAGAAATATGCTGTTGAAATCCGGCGGCTAGTGCTTGTTGTCGATCGATTTCTCCCGCATAAGCAGTCAAGGCGATCGCTGGAATTTCTCCGCCTTGATCGGGTGACTGTTTTCTAATTTGACGAATTAGTGTGTAGCCATCCATATCGGGCATACCAATATCACTGATTAACAAATCAAATTTTGCTTGTCCCAAATTGCTCAAAGCATCATGTGCTGAGTCCGCTTCAGTCACTTGTGCTCCGTACTGTTCTAAGATGAAGGCAATGAACTCGCGCGAATCTTTATCATCGTCTACAAGCAGTGCTTGCAATCCATTCAAATTCAAGTCTGAGCGATTGCGATCGCCAGTATTAACTTGATGCAATTTTGAAGCAGGGATCAGTGGCAGTTTGACTGTAAATACTGCTCCTTGCCCTTCTCCAGAACTCGCTGCCTGAACGGTTCCGCCGTGCAATTCAACCAAATGACGCACGATCGCTAACCCTAATCCCAACCCGCCAAATTTTCGCGTCGTTGTGCCATCGGCTTGGCGGAAGTAGTCAAAGACGTAGGGTAGAAAGTCACTAGAGATACCCTTACCAGTGTCGCTGATAGTGATTTGAGTGTATTCTACAGGATGAGTATCGACTTCATCCTTTATACTTTCTAACCGCACCTCTACTTGACCACCCTGTGAGGTAAATTTAATCGAGTTAGAAAGTAGATTCCAAACAACTTGTTGCAGGCGACCAGAATCACCCAATACTTGCCCAACATTCGGTTCAAATATTGTTTGAATCTGAATAGATTTAGCTTCAGCAGCAAGCCGCACGGTTTCAAGGGCAGCTTTGATAGTAAAAGTGAGACCGACTGGAACTGTGTTTAAACTCAACTTGCCTTGGAGAATGCGCGATACATCGAGCAGGTCTTCGATTAGTTGTGCTTGCAGTTTCGCGTTGCGCTCGATCGTTTCGAGGGCGTACTGAGTTTTGGCTGCATCCTGGTGACTCGTTTGCAGAATTCTTGCCCAACCTAGAATCGGATTCAGGGGCGATCGCAATTCATGAGATAGCACTGCGAGAAACTCATCTTTGATGCGGTTGGCTTGCTGCGCTTGTTCAGTCTGTTGCTGCAAAGAAATCATCAATTGATTGAGGCGATCATTCTGCTCTTGCAGCAAGGCTGATGCTCGCTTACGTTCGGTGATATCGGATAGGATGAAAACGGCGCCTGTGAGAGTCCCATGCTCATCAAGTACCGGGTCGATGGTTTTGGCAAACCACTGTCCTTTCGCCTGAAATTCCAGAACTTGCCGTTGGTGGGTTTCTTTCGCCCGGCGAAAACAAGTGCCATCGCCGATTCCCAATTCTGCGTCCATCAATTCATGGTGAGCACAACCTAAGATTTCGTGGGAGGGCTTGTCAAAAAGCTGCATCATCGCTCGATTACAGCGCAGAATTATACCTTCTCGGTCTACCAGAGATACGCCGTCGTTGATCGAGTCAAAGGTGGTTTGCCACTCCCGCGCTGAGGACAAAGCAGCTTCCTCCGCTCGACGAATTCGCAGCAGCGATCGCAAAGTGGCAAGTAGTTCAATCGGTTCAACGGGTTGTGCTAAATAGGCATCAGCACCACTGTCTAAGCCTTCTGCTTTATCCTGGCTTTGGACAAAACTTGCAGAAAGGTGTAGCACAGGGATAAAAGCCGTTTCCGGGTTTGCCTTAATTTGGCGACAGACTTCAAAGCCACTGATATCTGGTAGTTGGACATCTAAAATTATTAAGTCAGGCTGAAAGTTCGCAACGGCTTCTAATCCTGTCGTTCCAGTTGCCGCTTCCACGACGGTAAAGCCTGCATTTTGCAAAATCCGGGTAACAACGTAACGATTGGCTTCGTTATCATCAACATGCAGGATCGTAACTCGTGGCTCAGACATGACTTTCCCTTGAAACCTCTAGAACAAGTCCGGCTTTGACGAGCGCATCTTGAAGTTGGGCAATCGCCGTCCTTTGAGAGCCTGTTTCTTTGGAAACAATCGCAATGCTTTGTTTCGCTAATTGGCTATGCACTTCTGCATCCAGTTGAGCAGATGAGTGAACGATTACAGGAATTGACTGAGTGATGGAATTGTTCTTAAGCTGCTTGAGTACATCAAACCCGCCGATCGTTGGCATCTCCAAGTCCAGCACGATCGCGTTTGGCTGCTCCCGTTGTGCCAAATTTAATCCTTCCTCTCCGTTCGCGGCTTCTAAAATACTCAACGGTGTATTTATCAACAATTGTTTCACAATATACCGATAAGCGGGGTCATCGTCAATTAACAAGACCTTTTGAGGCTTGTTCTCAGTAATTAGCGTATTGAGTTTGTTCAACAGGGGCAATCTGTCTACCGGCTTAATTAGAAAACCGTCTGCTCCTAGCGCCAGTGCTTGCTTCTCGTTATCAACAATGGTAATCACAAGTACAGGGATAGTGCGAGTCGTTTCATCTCCTTTGATTTCTCGCAAGAACGTCCAGCCGTTTTGCCCCTCCAGCAAAATATCTAGCATAATCGCTGCCGGTCGAAATTGTTGTAAGGCTAGCCTTGCCTGAGCTAGGGTGCGGGTAGCAATCAATTGATAGGTTGATTCCTGAAGGTGCTTTTCGTAAATAAATAGGGTTTCTGGATGATCTTCAACCACCAAAATGGGCAGGCGAGTTGGCTCAACTGATGCAATTGGTTGCAGTACGGTGGTCAATTCGGTGGCATCTGGGTAGACGATGGGAATCAAGGCTGTAAAGGTAGAGCCTTCACCGGGCTGACTTTTCACCGAAATGCTGCCGCCGATTAGCTCTGCTAGCTTGCGCGATAACGGCAATCCTAACCCGGTTCCCTTCACCTGCTTTTGCAGAGGGGACTCAATTTGCATAAAATCCTCAAAAATCCGCTCTTGATCGGCGGGAGCAATGCCGATGCCTGTATCAGATACAGAGAAGGTGACGGTATGACCCGTTTGTACAGCAGTGACACGCACCTCTCCCTGCTCGGTAAATTTGAGCGCATTCGAGACAAAGTTTCTCAGAATTTGAGCGACTTTCCCCTCATCGTTATAGAGGGGCAAAATACCTTCAGGTTCCTCGACAATCAGCGCTACAGAGGAGCCTTGAACCAATAATGGGCGCAGCATCCCCCGCAGCGTGGCAAACAAGTCACTTACTTCAAAAGAACTGGGACGCACTTCAATTTTTCCAGCTTCTACCTTTGCCAAATCCAGTAAGTCGTTGACCAGTTCTGATAATCCGCTTGCCGCCTTTTGGATGAATGTCACCTGCTTTTCTTGCTCGAGAGTCAAATCGCCATCCATCCCTGCTAGCAGCATCCGAGAGAGGGAGAGAATCGAGTTGAGCGGCGTGCGAAACTCGTGACTCATGTTCGAGAGAAAGCGGGTTTTTAGCTCGTTTACCTGTTGCAGGGAGCTGGCTTTCTCATCCAGTTCTGCATAGAGGGCAACCACACCGCGATTAGTATCTTCCAGTTCCTGATTGAGTTGGCTCAGTTCTTCCTCACGCTTGCGTAACTCTGCCATTGCCCGAAGTAATTCCTGGTTTTGCTGCTGGATTTCTTGATATGGATTTTCGGGCGATCGCCCAATTACGGTTTCTCGAATCTGCTGCAATTGGGAATCGGTAAAAGTAGGCGTGCGCTTTGACAACCTTTTGCCGATTGTTACCGTTGTTCCTTGCTGCGGCAGCGATTCAATCTCAAAGAAATCCATCAACCTGCGGGTGCCGACGATGCCTAGCCCCATTCCTGTATCAGAGGTGTAGCATCCGGCCAAAATGTCTGCTAAATCAGGAATGCCCCCACCTCGGTCTTGAATCCGAATCAGAAACGTCTGAGGCTCTCCGGCCACGCCAAATTCAACCGTTCCGCCTTTGGCATATTGAAAGGCGTTGCGGGCAATTTCGGAAACTGCCGTTGCCAATCGCGCCCGATCTTGAGCATCAAAGCCTAACTGCTCGGCGATCTCACGAGTTCGTTGCCGAGCTTGCACAACATCCTGTTCGTACTGGATGGCGATCGTAAAAATGCTTGTCATTTGCCCATTCCTTTGGCGACTAACACTGTCACATCGTCTCGCTCTCGGTTAAAGTCTCGGTATAGCACACCTGCAATCAGACTGGGATGTTTTTGCATCAAGCCTGGATAGCGATCGAGCTGCCACTTAGCGCCTAATCCGTCAGAATGCATAATTAAAAGTCCATTGGCATACCAAGAATAGCTAAACTCTTGAATTTTGCGGATTTCATGTCCGACCGTGCCATTGTGAGATGGCAGATTGTGGTGCTCAGTAAAGGAGAAAATACTAGCAGCAATATTGCCAATTCCAGCAAAGCAAAGAGACTGCTGTTCAAAGTCGATTTCGGCAATGGCCAGTGCCGCTCCGCGTGTACTTCGCAAGGCGGCGTGGGCAGCTTTGACGATCGCACCAGGAGAATGCTGATAATGTTCTTGAAACGTTCTCACGGCTGCGTCAGCAGCACTGGCAGCCGCAGGCCCATGCCCTAAACCATCGGCTACTAGCAACAGACTGCGACAATTATCGACTTCACAGATCCAGGCATCTCCTGAAACCTCTTCTCCTCGTTTGGGCAAACAGATCGCTCCAATTTCTAAAATCTTCTCAGGTAGATGGGGGGCTGGGTCTGGCCAGAGGTGAGCGAGGAGTGCTGTTCCTTGGTTGGGAATGGAGTAAATTTCAAATAAACCAGAAAGACGACGAATTGCCCCCATTCCATTACCTAAAGTTCCGGCTGTGGAAAAGCCATCTTGCAAACACTCATCCACATCCACCATTCCCCGCCCTTTATCTAGTGATAAGATTTCAATGCCAATTCTGGAATGTTGCTTGAGCGATCGCAGCAGCACTACTCCGCCGCGGGCGTGCTGTACCAAATTGTTAGCAACCTCTGTCACCACAATACCAACCTTGCTCCTTTCAGCTTCTTGAAAGCCGAGCTTAGTTGCCAAAGCGATCGCTGCTCGACGAGCTTCTCCGGTCTGGCTGGATTCAGTAATTGTGAAAGCGACAGATTCTTTCATTTTATTTCCATCGTACAATTGTTACCTGTGTCCCTTCTCCCACCACAGACTGAATTTCAAACTCGTTGGCAAGTCGTTTGGCACCACTCAGCCCCATACCCAACCCGCCCCCGGTTGTGAACCCATCCCTAAGCGCCAACTCAATATCGGGAATTCCCGGCCCCCGATCTTCAAAGGTTAGCCTGAGTCCTCGTCGTCTCCCTTGCTCAAGAGTTTCTAGTTTTACTGTGCCGCCTCCACCGTAGTCTAGGGTATTGCGAGCTAACTCACTAGCGGCAGTCACAATTTTAGTTTGGTCTACTAAGCCAAAGCCAATCTCTACGGCCAGCTGGCGCACGGACTGCCGAACTAAAACTATATCTGTAGAAGATTGAATGTTAATCGTTTCAGTCTTCTGCATCGTCATCTGCACGCCGTTTCGTGGCAGTGATTTGATTTGTAGTTTGATTGAGTGACGATCGCAACAGTGCCATACCCTTTTCAACGTTTAGGGCAGTGCGAATGCCCGTCAGCGACAGCCCCAATTCCACTAGGGTGATTGCTACGGCGGGCTGCATCCCGACGACAACCGTCTCAGCATCCAGCACCCGTGACATTTTAGCAATATTACCTAAAATCCTCCCAATGAAGGAATCAACAATCTCTAATGCAGAAATATCAATTAATACACCGTGAGCGTGAGTTTCAGTGATGCGGCTGGTCAGGTCGTCCTGTAACGTTATGGCGAGGCGATCGTGCATATCTACCTGAATTGTCACAAGCAGGAAATTGCCCATTTTGAGTATAGGAATACGTTCCATTGCTTCCTTCGAGCTATTTGGATTGAGAGCGGGTAATGGTCGTTCCCAACCGTTTTAGCGCCGTGAGAAAGGCATCGGCTAACGTTGCTTTCGTGACTACATTTGCCAAATCAATGCCGAGATAGACGATGGTTTGGGCAATTTGCGGACGAATGCCACTGATCATACAATCGGCTCCCATGAGACGGGCGGCAGTAACGGTCTTGAGCAGATGTTGAGCAGTTAGGGTATCAACAGTGGGAACCCCGGTAATGTCAATGATGGCAACTTCCGAACCTGTTTCGACAATTTTCTGCAATAACGATTCCATCATCATTTGAGTGCGGGCACTATCCAGAGTGCCGATTATCGGCAATGCCAAAATTCCCTCCCAGAGTTTAACCACTGGGGTAGACAGTTCCATCAACTCTTCCTGCTGCCGCAAAATCACCTCTTCCCGCGTCTTTTGATAGACTTCAATTGTCAGCAATCCTAGCTGATCTAGTAAGTTTGTGGCTAACCAGATATTTTCACCCAATTCAATGGGATCTTTCAATTGCTGACGCATTCGGTTGAAGAGGGGTTGCTTGAACGAAAAGACGAATATAGCCGTTTCTGACGGTGTGAAGCCATTTTGCGATCGCGATCGAGAAATGCTGGTCAGCATCTCCCGCATTTCCTGCCACGCCGCTGCCTGAATATTAGTCAAGTTGTCCTGCCCAACGGCAATCCGAAACAAACTCAGGAATTCCCGGCACTCCTCCTTTAGCTTGGCTTCTTTAATCAAGCCTCTACGAATATTCACAATGGCTAGTTCCTGAGTCCACTCCGACAGTAAGTCTGCCTCGAAGGCTTCTAATATGTCTGATATCTTACTTTCACTCATCGTTTCTGTGAGGGCAACCGCTTTCATTAGTTAAAAATCAGTGTATGACGATTCAGCCCAAGGTGAAAGCGATGATTACAAAAACCCTAAAAGCTTACTAGATATGAAGTGCGATAAATTGGGCAGACATACAGCAACGCCCAAGGTTGATTCAGAATCGGCAAAAAGTTACCAAAAAATGCGATCGTTTAAAAAGTGTATTTAACTGGTCGCGGCGATAGCGCAGCGTTAGCGAGTCCTCGAGCGTCGGAGTTTCCCACCATACTTTTATGTTGGTGGCGGGAGGAACGCCGCAAGGCTTACTGGGGACGGGAGCAACGCGAAAAAGTGAGATCATCGTGAAATGAGCTTCGGGAGCAAGGGTAGCAGGGGGAGCAGGGGGAGAAAAAGAATAGTTTAGTAATTTTTGCTACTTAATTAGAAATGAATACACTTATTTCTTTCTCTCCTCCTGCCTCAAGAGCCTCCCCTGCTTCCCCATCTCACAAAATCGCATTGCTCCCCTGGGGACTGGGGGCTGGGAAAAAGTTTTTTAAAATTTGGTGGAGGGTAAAAGCCCCCACCATAATATGAGCAATTTCACACCCAGTTCCCAATCCCTAATCCCCATTACCCCTTATCCCCAGAGGGGGCCCCACCATCCCCAGTCCCTTTTACTGCAAATTTCGAGACTGTGGTTGAAGGGGAACTGGAGAACGAGAAGGTACTTTATCGCGCCTTAAAAGTAAAGGAATACTGAAAAATCCTAAAATAATTACTACTCCAGTCATTATCCAAACCATTAACCTATTTGGTCTATAGTCGCCTCGTTCAATTTGCCAGAAAACTTGGTTGTATCGCCACGCAGCTAAGGCAATAGTCGAAATTCCAAAAATTACCAAAGCAACACCCAAATTTTCCGAGTTAGATAATGGCCTTACCGGAGGTTCTTGTTGAATAATAGCAATATTCAACTGGCGCAGAAATATACCAAATCGCGCGATCGCAAAACCAAAGCCAATTAATGCAATAGAAGTGCGTAACCAAGCAAGAAATGTACGTTCGTTCGCCTGATGTTCCCTTTGACGGTCAATTTTCGGTATTTTATCCATAATTATCTTCTGAGGCTAAGTTTGCCTTAAAAAGTATTCATAACATTGATGAATAGCATGGACTAACACCACACAGGACTTACGAGTCGTGATGCGTAAAGCCGCCTGCCTTTAGGCGGCGGATATAAGCACGCAATTGCTCTCCACAAACGGTACTACCGAATGTGGGGCAAGCATTTAATCTGTGCAAAACTTCAGTCTCATATTGCCAAATTGAGGAAACGCAACCCATTCTGGCAAACAGTAGGTTCTCAAGCAGTGCAAGATATCTGCCAACGCATTGAGAAAGCCTACCAATTATTTTTTAAACACAACAAAAAAGGAGTTAGACCACCGGGGTTTAAAAAGGTTAAGAAGTACAAATCATTCACCCTAAAACAAGCTGGTTATAAGTTTCTGGGTGGCAACCGAGTAAAAATTGGCAACAAGATTTACCAATTTTGTCAGTCTAGAGAGATAGAGGGAACAGTTAAAACATTAACTATTAAACGCACACCGCTAGGTGAATTGTTTATCGTTGTGGTTGTTGACGATGGTATGTATCCACAAATCAAGTTCACGACTGGTCAGATAGCGGGATTTGACTTTGGACTGCGTACATTCCTGACTTGCTCAGACGGCACTTGTCTTGAAAAATCGCTCCTCTTGGGGGAACCCCAAGACCGCGTTTTTCGCCAAATTGAGTCTCCCCAGTTCTTCAAACAATCACTCAATGCCATCAAAAAAGCAAATCGGCATCACTCTAAAAAGTTAAAGGGGTCATCCAATCGGGAACGAGCGAGGAAAAACTTAGTACGCGCACACGAAGACATAGCTAACCGCAGAACAGATTGGTTTTGGAAACTAGCGCATGATTTGACCAATAAGTTTGATGTCCTGTGTTTCGAGACGCTAAACCTCAAGGGCATGAAGCGTTTGTGGGGAAGAAAAATTAGCGATTTAGCACTTCGAGACTTTCTGAATATCCTGGAATGGATAGCAAAAAAGAAAGGGAAACTTGTGGTCTATATCGACCAGTGGTATCCTTCTAGCAAAACTTGTTCTTGTTGCGGACACGTTTTAGAAACTCTAGATTTATCGGTCAGAGAGTGGCGTTGTCCATCGTGTCAATCAGTGAATGGGCGTGATGAAAACGCCGCACGTAATATTCAAACTGTTGGGGCATCAATGGTTAGGTTAGGCGACGTAAGACGGTCTGAGACTGCGGTTACTGTTTGAGCCTAGAATCCCCCGTTTTCAAAACGGGGGAGTATGTCAAAATATTAAATAAGGTAAAGATGTATATCAGAGTCAAAATCAATGGCACTATTCGGATTTGGCAAAAAAGCAGTTATGCCTACACCTGAAGAAGCTTTATCAGGAAGGGCACAATCTATGTCAGTACCCGCCGCTCATTATGTTAACAAGAATCCCTTAAAACCTCCTTTTCCCGATGGATTAGAGAAGGCAATCTTTGGCTTGGGCTGTTTTTGGGGTGCAGAACGCAAATTCTGGCAACTTAAAGGAGTTTACACTACCGCAGTCGGTTACACTGCTGGTTTAACACCTAACCCCACTTATGAAGAGGTATGTAGTGGGCGAACCGGTCACAATGAAGTGGTGTTGGTTGTATTCGATCCCAAAGTGATTAGTTATGCCGAACTACTCAAAGTCTTTTGGGAAAGCCACAATCCCACCCAAGGGATGCGCCAAGGTAATGATACCGGCACTCAATACCGTTCAGGAATTTATGTATATTCCGAAAATCAAAAGCAGCTAGCAGAAGCATCGCGGGAAGCTTATCAGCAAGCCCTCAACGATGCAGGTTATGGCAAGATTACCACAGAAATCTTGGATGCACCTGAATTTTACTACGCTGAAGCCTACCATCAGCAATACCTGGCTAAAAATCCTAATGGGTATTGTGGTTTAGGAGGGACAAATGTATCTTGTCCCGTCGGTGTAGTTGAATCGCAAGTTAGCTATTAGCTGGGAAGCCCGCGCTCTATCGCAAGCGCGATGAGCGTCGGGTAATTCACAAGAAAGCAGGGGAGCAGACGAGAAGTAGCAGTAAGTCTTTCCCCTCTGGCCCAATGCCCTTACTTAAAATACAGATTTCAGCAAAGCGATCGCTCTAACCCACAACATAATACTAATGGGCGCTCCAAGTAAAATACCAGTGATCGCCCAGCCTCTCTGATGGGCTTTGAATTGTTCAATACTCCGCCATTGCCTACTTTTCCAAGCCCATTCATTGCCTTTTGCACCAAGAGCGATCGCCATTAACCACCAAGCATTAGGTACAAAACAGAATAAACCATACCACACTTGATTCGGCCACATCCACAACCAAGGCATCAGAAAAGCGCCCCAATTCCAACCAAGAATTTCCTCTGGGACTGTTTCATTTTGATTATTGATCCCACACCCAGAATTGTTGATGATTTCTTTTAACGGCAAAAGCTGATTCCTATTTGCAGATTTGACAGTCAGTCCTGATTTGAGGGCATTCAGCGCAAGGCTTGCACTAGTAAATCTTTGTTCGGGAGCGGGTTCTATCAACTTTTGTAGCCAACTGACAAAACTGGGACTGAGGTTAACTCGGTCTGTAAATTGTAGTCGCAAATCCTGCTGGGGTAAATCAGAGGGGGAAGTTCCAGTCAGCAAATGAATCAAAGTCGCTCCCAGTGCATATAAGTCTGAAGCCGCAACAGCTCGACCACCAAATTGTTCCATTGGGGCATAACCATAAGTACCGACAACGGTAAAAGTAACGCCTTCTCTTGCTGCTTTATCTTGAACTGCGCCAAAATCAACTAAATAAATCCGATTATCTTCGCCCCAGATTAAATTACTCGGTTTAATATCTCTATGCAACACTCCTGGATTCAATTCATGTAGATAGGTGAGAATATTTAAAACTTCAACAGCAATTTTTCTCGCTCGCTTTTCACTAAACCTTTTGCCAACAGCAAGTTTATCCTTGAGCGACTCACCAGGAATATATTCTTGTATTAAGCCAAACCAGAGTGTGCGATCGTCGATACAAAAATAATCTATATATCGAGGAATGCGGGGATGATTTAGCTGTTTAAGAATTTGTGCTTCCCTCTCAAAAAGTTTCAGGTCATCCCACTGTACAGTACCGCCAAAGGCCAAAAGTTTGACCACAACAATAGAATTTTCGTCATTAGAGGCTTGTAAATCTTTTGCTAGCCAAGTTTGACGAATTCCATTGTTGCCGAGTTGGCGTTGAATTTGATAACGATCTTGTAATATCTGTTCTGGTTGCAGCATCTGACACCTGCTGGCAATTTACGTTGATCTGATTCCCTTATATTCAAGGATAGTCATTATCTAGAAAAACTGTCGGAGCCAGATAATTTATAAATAGACATAAAAAAATCCCCGGTTTTAGGATGCCGAGGACTAGCTAGCAAGTTTAATTATGGTTTAGAGCATTCCCAGTATCTCTAGTGCTGTATCCAAATGCCATTTAATCCGATAGAGTCCAAATAACTTCTCTTGACTGTACCGTGCTGGGTACTCTAGCTTCCTTCCTTCCATCGTCACCTTAAGCAAGGCTGACTGCTCCGGTGTCGGTGTTCCCATCGCCTCTAGTGTCGCTTCTAGCGCTTCTACTTGAGAGAATATAGGAGACTTCAATCCTTTATTTTCTGATACTTGCTTGCAGGCTACAACAGGAAACGTCAGAAGTGCGTTAATGTAGGATGCTTTATCAGCAGGGTTTCCTATTGCTTGAATGCCGTACTGTATCAAACATAAATCGCGTAACGCTCTCAAGCTTTTAACTTCTAATTCTGTGCGTGTAAACATAAAATAGAGTTACCTCTTGTAAAAGTGGTATCGGTGGTGAACTAGTTTGCAAGACACGAACACCACCGATTTAAAACTCTATTCGCTTGCTATCTCGCAGTTCAAGTCTTATTCATATTTCTCAATAATGCCTAATCCTAAAGGTAATCCAGAAAATTTAAAAAACTTCACCACAGACAGAGAAAAACCATTAACCGAGCAAGTCAATCTGAGAGTTACCAAAGAAATGAAGGAAGAGATACAGAAACAAGATAACCCTCCTGAATTCTGTAGAGAAGCAATTCAAGAGAAGTTAGATAGGAATAAAGAGAAGTAGTAAACTACCCACACTGACCTTGCGGTACAGTGTGGGCTTTTAGTAGCCCTGAAGAATCTGTACACAGAATCAGGACATCGAAGACGCAAAAGCTTACTGGAAGGAGTACCTAAGCGGTGAGAAAATTTAGAACACTTGATGAATTTGAAGAAGAGTACTTCCGTAAGCGTCCGGAAGAAATCGACAATTATTTGACGGAGATATTTCAGGAATATTCAGAAGACAACGACTCCGGTGCTTTGTTGGCATCCTTGCGCGTCGTTGCTCGTGTACGAGGAATTAATGACATAGCCGATCAAATAGGCATGACATACCGGGGATTGCAAAAAGCCTTATCCAGTAATGGCAACCCGCGCCTTGAAAACGTCAATTCCATTATGAAGGCGCTGGGATATTTTCTCACACCAACTACCATTACAGATAATTTTTGCGATAGTAAGCTTGATATTCCGCAGACAGCAGAGGTTCCCACCAATGACGATGATTGAGATACCATTCAACAGTTAAACGTAAACCCTCAGCAATTGTTACTGAAGGCGTCCAACCAAGCTGAGTTTTAATTTTGTTTGCATTAATTGCATATCTTCGATCGTGTCCCTGTCTATCCTTAACAAAAGTAATCAACTGCTTTGCTGGATGTGTAGGTAAATCAGGTGCTAATTCATCCATCATTTGACATAAAAGTTGGACGAGATTAATATTTTCCACTTCATTATTGCCACCAATATTGTATGTTTCCCCTGGTTGACCATGATTGATTACCACATCTAAAGCACGGCAATGATCGCCCACATAAAGCCAATCTCGGACATTTTTCCCATCACCATAAACAGGTAATAGTTTCCCTATCAAAGTGTTGATACACATCAGGGGAATTAGCTTTTCGGGAAACTGATAAGGGCCGTAATTATTAGAGCAATTTGTGATAATTGTTGGGAGGTTGTAAGTATGGTAGTAAGCACGGACTAAATGATCGCTACCAGCTTTTGAAGCTGAATAGGGACTATTGGGAGCGTAGGGTGTGGTTTCACAAAAAGCTGCGTCATCTGCGCCCAGGCTACCGTAAACTTCATCAGTAGAAACGTGTAGAAAACGATAATTAGATGGCTGTGCTTTCGCCTGCCAATGTTGCCGAAAAGCTTCTAGTAAGGTGAAAGTTCCGACCACATTAGTTTGCACAAAAGCAGCTGGGCCAAGAATCGAACGATCAACATGAGATTCAGCGGCAAAATGGGCGATGGTATCAATATTTTCTGTTGATAATAGGTTGTCTATAATGGTGCGATCGCAAATATCCCCCTGCACAAACCGAAAATTCTCTCCACCCTCAACCAGCGCCAAATTTAGACGATTCCCCGCGTAGGTAAGAGCATCCAATACCACCACGCGATCGTCTGGATAAACCTGACACCAATGATGGACAAAATTCGCCCCAATAAACCCCGCACCCCCAGTAACTAATAACCGCCGATTCATTCAATTTCCTCTCTTGTCTCTGTTTTCTGTGCGCCTCTGCGGTTCATTTGTATTATTTGTATTACTTAAAATATTTCTTCCTCAGCTTCCCATATATCTTTTGAGCGAGTAATTTCGCCATCCGGATTTTAGTCAAATCCTTAATATTAGACGGCTGTTGAATTTTGTGGTCAAAAAACTCATTTAACTCATCCAAAATAACTTGGAAACGCTTAATAATGTTTTCAGTCCGATGCTCAACCAAAAACTCTTCAGACAAGCTAAAAACTCCTGAATATTCAATCACTTTCAAAATCCGTTGGACATCATATTCTTGAGAATATCCAGCAATTTTATAGCAATTAAATCCAGGGTCTAAGTAATCTGCTAGTCCACCGTTGACACTAGAAAATACTTGACAACCACAGGCAAGAGCTTCCATTGGTTGTAGACCAAATCCTTCACTAACACGCTGTTGTGCCCAGTACTCAGCAGAATCATAGAGGTAAACCTTAGCTCGGTTGAATAGTCCAGGTAAATCCTCTATGTATGAATCAACAACCAATACTTTACACCGTTTTTGCAACGCTGGAATCAATTCTTTAATTAAATACTCAGAAGACTTCCGAGCTTGAACTAAAACATCAATATCCCGTTCCAGACCTAAATTTTGAAACTCATCAGAAATTTGATTTGGCAAATAATAAATCAAAGAATTGGGTGATTTTTCTCCCCAATACCCCATTGTATAGCGGCTAACAGTCATGATTGGAATACTTGCAGGTAGTCTAAATGGATAACCTGCGCTATGTGCATGGTAAACGACATTGTATTGCTTAAGTTTAGCCACGAGTTGAGCTATATCAAATCCCCAACTGATCACAAAAATTACATCATTTAAATTTTTCTCTATTAGCAAATCATCAATATAAAGTTTACCTTTTTCCCGTTGACGGTAAGTTACAACATCAGCACTACAGAAATTCTGAGCTAGATTAAGCGCTTTTAACTCAGCCCAAAGACCACCACAGGCAAATTTGCTATCTGTACCGGGGAGTAAGAAGTAAAGTTTTCTCATACTTTTTTTATGGGAGTGGGGAGTAGGGAGTGGGGAGTGGGGGGATGGGGGAGCAGGGGGAGATGAGGGAGCAATATCTTCTTCATCCTCCTCATCACCCTCATCACCCTCATCCCTACTCTTGCCAGCCTACTTTAACAAAATGTGCCTCACGCCCCCAAACATCTCGTGTACGGGTAATATTTTCAATTGCTAGGTTAAAAGGAATGGCAGTTGTTAGGTAACGCTGTGCTATAGAACCTAAATCAGGTGCGAGTTCTGCGGCTGTCGTTGCCGCTAACCCCAAACCTATAAGTTGCTCGATTGGTCGAAATGGTAGCAACAGATGCACACCGACAGCTAGTCCAGCCGTTAAGAGCATTGCTACTGATAAATTTGTGCCACAACGGGGATGTACAGCCAAATCCCATTCTCCACTGGTGATGCGATATCGAGCAAGTGTGACTGCACGCCGCAAATCACTAATATTTACCTCACCATAGAGGTAGAATCCCTGCTCAGTAGATAAACCGCCTAATAGTTCATTATCTAGTTGAACGTTAGTGAATTCTGCTGGGGCAGAATAGGCGCTTTTTGATTCGCTAAGAACCCAAACAGTAGCATGTTCTAAAGCATGAACCTGCCGCAGCATCAAAATTTCTTTCAACCCTGGAATAAACGATAGCTGTCTGAGTAGGTCGGCATCTTGTGTGGGTTGCCAAAAGTCTGAAGATTGGTCTTCGAGACTCGGAACCTTCTCTGATACAGGTATCGTAAAATCAAAGTTAAAAAATTCAAAGGGAGACGAGCTACCCTGAAAAGAAGCGGAAGTATTCATTGGAACACTACTCCCAAAGCCGATGGGGCAACATAGATTTCTTTCAAATGTAACGCTTGCACCACTGAATTGTTGCTAATTTTTGTAGATGATTGTTTAGTTCAGGTATGGGGTATGGGGCATTGGGCATGGGGCATTGGGCATGGGGCATGGGGCATTGGGCATTGGGGATTAATCAATAATTCTTCTCCCCCTGCTCCCCCTGCTCCCCCTGCTCCCTCATCTCCCCATTCCCCACTCCCCACTCCCCACTCCCCATTCCTACATCTGTTCTGCTTAACAAGAAATTCTGATCTTTTTAGTTTCCGAGTCCGAGGGTCAGCTGGCTCCACTAACATAAACTCCGGCTGAGTGATGGACTCGGAACTTTTGGTAGAGTGTTCACACTGAAAACTTAGGCGTAAAGAGGGGAACAATCAGTAAAACTCAAAATTGGCTTGAATTTACTAGACCAAAGCAATTACGCTTTTACTAGTAAATTGTTTATTCAATCTGATTAGGCAGAGTACAGCAATTGACATCATTCAAACAGACTTTGCCCCACTGTAAAGCCCAGCGGACAAGAGCTACTCGATTATCTGTCTCAGTCTTAGTCAGAATATTACTGATATGGTTATCTACTGTACGCTTGCTAATCTCCAGTCTTGCTGCAATCTCTTGGTTAGTTAAGCCAGCGGCTACTAAGTCGATAATTTGCAGTTCTCTGTCTGACAGACTAACGGGGGTCTCAGACTTGCCACCAGCCATGACTATTTCTATCCTCCCTTGGTATATGTACTTAATCGCTCTTTCTAATTCTAGAAGATTCTTTTCTTGGTAGGGGTTTCAAGTGTTAGTAGTAATATGATTGTCAATATTTTCTTTGGATTTCAAGTTGGCAAAAATATAAACTATGCGAAACTTCATGTAATAAATATAGCTTATTTTAATAAATATATTGTCTAAGCACTTAGAAAAAATCAGCGAGGATGAGAAGCATATATATGCTATAGAGTAATAAAAATTGCTATTTAATTCTATGAAGGACGGGCGACAGATTAGCAAAAACTATTGTAGATTTTATACTGTAAATTTCTAATCGCAAATCAAAATCTAAAATTGAAAATGAGATGAGCAATCCCCATGTTTTGTGCCTTGGTGAAATTTTGTTTGATTGTTTAGCCGATCAATTAGGGCTAAAGCTGGAAGAAGTGAAATCTTGGACTCCTTACCCAGGAGGGGCACCAGCTAATGTAGCCTGTGCTTTAGTCAAGCTGGGAATGTCAGCAGGATTTATCGGAGCTGTTGGCGAAGATGAGCCAGGAAATTTACTGGTCAAGCTATTACAAGATGTAGGTGTAGAAACTACGGGAGTACAACGCCATCCCACAGCACCAACGCGGCAAGTTTATGTTACACGGGATCTGGCTGGCGATCGCACTTTTGCCGGATTTGGTCAGTATGATACCGCAGAATTTGCCGATACTCGCCTGCAAGCTAAACAATTGCCAAATTCACTGTTTCAAGAGGCAGATTTTCTGGTTTTGGGTACTTTAGAATTAGCCTATCCTGAAAGTGAGGAGGCAATTCACCGCGCTTTAGAGTTAGCAGAACATTACGACTTAAAGATTATACTGGATGTCAACTGGCGTCCTGTATTTTGGAAAGAGCCAAACATCGCCCATCAAAAAATTCCAGAATTATTTAAGCGAGTTGATTTCCTCAAACTCTCCAAAGAAGAAGCTGAATGGCTATTTGAAACCGCAGATCCCGGAGCCATCACTTATCGTCTAGCTTCGATTGAGGGGGTACTGGTGACAGATGGCGAAAAAGGCTGCACTTATTGTCTGGGTGAGAACGAAGGCAAATTACCCTCGTTTTCCATCCCTGTAGTTGATACAACTGGTGCAGGAGATAGCTTTTTGGCAGGATTCATCCAGCAACTGAGTCAGTATGGTATCCACAGCTTGCGGGATGCAGAAACAGCAAAACGTATTGTCACTTATGCCAGTGCTGTTGGGGCACTGACTACTATTAAAGCAGGTGCGATCGCTTCCCAACCTACTGCTGCTGAAGTCGATGCTTTTATAGCCGCACATCAACTCTAAAAACTAGCATAAGTCACTGGGATATCAGCCACCAAAGGCTGATACTCCTGGCTAGAAAATGGCCGAAAATCTTCATGCCATTTTGCGGTCATATTGCACAATAAACGTAGTTGGAGAGCCGTCGGTACTGGGTTAACGCGCTCAACATGTACTTTTACAAGTTCGGGATTTTTGTTCTTGAGTTTAAAAACATCATCCACAATATACCGAGGGCAATAACCTACAATGTAATGATCCTCAGTGCATAAGAGCAATGCACGCGGGTCATAGGGATTTTGAAATTCGTTCGCTAAATATAATAGTTCACCCGTTTGTAATTGATTAATCCGTTCAGTTGCACAAGCAGGAAGGTGTCGCAGTCCATGTGCAAAAAAATGGATGTGGTATAAACCATTTTCATCTGGTTCTGGGCAGGGGAAAACTTCAAAATAATCTGTTACCTTGCGTCCACCACTCCGAGAAAGAATGCTAACTGGATCGTCTTCACCTTCGGGAATATTTAGCGATTCAATATAATTTTTGTAGTCAGGGCGAGAGCGTCGCATTAATCGATTAGAAAACAAGGGGAACAGTTCAACTGATGTGTATTCTTTGTTTAAGTCTGGGAAGGAATACAATAGCTGAAAATTATGTTCAGTTTGAGCTTTTACAGCACCTTGCGTATATACAAATTGATATTTTTTTCCGTCAAATGTTAAGCGACCAATGGGAAGCCAAACACGACTATTAGGATCTTGCCAAGCTAAAAAAAGTGTTTTCATAGTAGGGTGTCCAGCAGCTTACTTTGATTTAATTCCAATATCTTCTGTGCAAATTCAATTGCTGTTTGCGATATGCGACTAGATGGAATACGCTCAAAAAGCTTTAACGTATCATTGCTTGACACCCTTGCTAGATTATCTAACCACACTTTAGCTGCTTGTACGGGCTGACTGCATTGCGGATAATGCATTCATTAACTTATTATACGTTTATAAAAATAGGTATATAGCGGTTCTCGGCCCTTGTGAGGTGCAAGAACCCCACCCCCAACCCCCTCCCCGCAGGCGAGCTATCCATTAGTCACATCTTTCTTTACAATCTTGAAACGCTTGTTTTGTAGGCATCTTAAACACGCTCGGTGTGAGGCATACTTGACAAGTTACCTCTTAATATTCTCGCTAAAAGTAGGTTTTTATTGAGAATTAACGACGAACGAATCAGGGTTATAAAAAACGTGAGTGAATACTCTCGCAAATGTTAAGAAAGATCCGGGTAATGGATAGCCCGCAGGCGAGGAGGGGGCTATGATGTACATCATGTGATTAGGAAACGCTATAAAACTGCACTTTTACGTATATACTTAGTACCAATTTAGTGTAACAAAAGGACTTAAAGCTAATGAAGACAAAACAGTTTATTGCATCTACTTTAACTTTGTTTACTACAACAGTATTATGTTTTCCACTAGTACAGTCTACTGTAGCTCAAGCTGAGACAACTAGTACTGCTGTTGTTGGTACTACAAAAATTGCTGCTGGTTCTACAATACCTGGTGCTACAAATTGGCAAGTTTACCAAGGCAATATAAACGGAATTTATGTTGATGTAGATACTAGTGGAGCAAATTTTACCTCTACTCCAAAATACGTTACATCTATAGGTGGTGATGGTTATCACTGGGCGACTACTGGAGGGTCAGCAATTTATTATCCAACACCAAAAGGTTTTCGTATTTATGTTCGCTTCTCGGATTATAATGGCACTTTAAGTCCTGCCTTTGCTAACCAAAATAGATTCCACATTAACTGGATAGGTATTGGACAATAGTTGTTCAACTGTCTTGACCTAAAAGGATGTTTTAAAAGTCCCAAAAGGTATAATTTTGCTGTTCTCACTTGGGTTAACTTCGACAATAAATCAAGGTTTTAGCCATGTACTGAGATACTTTGCTATGCTAACTAAGAGAGCAAAAGACCCTTTTGAAACATCCTCTTAGTAATACCAAAGCCTGGAGTCCTCCCAGAATTCAGTATTTCTATAATGTATTGACACGCTAGTACTTTAGTTGGTCTTAACTTGCTGCCATAGAGTATCAACAGTTACAAACTTATAACCTTGTTGTAGCAGTTGTGGAATGAGAATTTGAATTGTGGCAGCAACATCTTGTCCACCACAAGAACCGTCATGCAAAACAATTATTGAACCATTTTTCACCTGCTGCATAATTCGCTGTACCACGGTGGTAATACCTGGGCGTACCCAGTCTTCTGGTACAACACTCCACATAACTGGGCGGTAATTCCACTGAAAAAACAATTTTAAAGTAGCAGGTGTAAATAAACCATTGGGAGGGCGGACATCTCGCACTTGTTGAGGTTGCAGATTGCAGGCATTGTAAATGGCAGCTTGGGTTTTTTCTAAACTGTCCTTCAGGTCATTTGGGGAAAGCATAGGAAAAGAGCGATGATCGTAGCCATGCAATCCAATCCAGTGTCCGCGATCGCTAACGGCTTTCGCAATGGTTGGTGAACGGTTGACGCAAACACCCAACCAAAAAAAACTCGCCGTAATCTTGTAACGGTCTAACACTGCCAAGACTTCGGGCGTGTATTGCGGATGGGGCCCATCATCGAATGTGAGTGCGATCGTTTTAGCATGGGGCTTTCCACTCCAAAGGCAGTTGGGAAAACTCGGCTGGAGAATGCGGTAGAAAATTGGGAAGAGGGGAGCTAGCTGCATAAAGTTTTTTGTTTTTCCGTAATCTTGCGTAACTAGACTGATTACTTAATATAGGGCTGTTAAGCGTGATTCGCACACTTAACAGTCTTATATCTAGAACTTACACGCTGTACAAATGGACAATTATATGAATTAGCATTCCTTGTAATGTTAGTAAATTTTCCCTTGTTCCTATTTCCAAGTTGGAAATGTAGTTTCCACTCATGAGCTATTCCTGCCTAACTGACTCAACTTATTTTTTTAGTTGTCAGATCAACAGGAAGTATCGCAGTCACAGAAGTAGGTGAAAAACAAAATTACAGCTTTTTCACATAATTGTTTTTTTGGCAAATTGTAAGTCCTGATATTAACAATTACTCTTTATTAAGGATAAACCTCGTGGCAATTAATTATTACGGAACTAATGGCAATGATGTTGTCTTCGGCAGTAGTGATAACGATACCCTCAGAGGCTTTGATGGTGATGACAAACTGTTTGGTCGTGCTGGCAATGACTTTCTAGATGGTGGCTTTGGCTTTGACACCATTGATGGTGGTGCTGGAACTGATACTACATCTTATGCTTTCTTTTCCGGGCCAATTGATGCCAATCTCTCCACTGGTGTAGTTAGGTTTCCGGGAAATTCTACTCTCACAGATACTTTAGTCAGCATTGAGAATTTAATCGGTACAGCTGGCAATGATACGATTGTTGGTAATAACGACAATAATGTTCTCAATGGTGGAGCAGGTAATGACTTCATAGATGGTGGCTTTGGCTTTGACACCATTGATGGTGGTGCTGGAACTGATACTACATCTTATGCTTTCTTTTCCGGGCCAATTGATGCCAATCTCTCCACTGGTGTAGTTAGGTTTCCGGGAAATTCTACTCTCACAGATACTTTAGTCAGCATTGAGAATTTAATCGGTACAGCTGGCAATGATACGATTGTTGGTAATAACGACAATAATGTTCTCAATGGTGGAGCAGGTAATGACTTCATAGATGGTGGCTTTGGCTTTGACACCATTGATGGTGGTGCTGGAACTGATACTACATCTTATGCTTTCTTTTCCGGGCCAATTGATGCCAATCTCTCCACTGGTGTAGTTAGGTTTCCGGGAAATTCTACTCTCACAGATACTTTAGTCAGCATTGAGAATTTAATCGGTACAGCTGGCAATGATACGATTGTTGGTAATAACGACAATAATGTTCTCAATGGTGGAGCAGGTAATGACTTCATAGATGGTGGCTTTGGCTTTGACACCATTGATGGTGGTGCTGGAACTGATACTACATCTTATGCTTTCTTTTCCGGGCCAATTGATGCCAATCTCTCCACTGGTGTAGTTAGGTTTCCGGGAAATTCTACTCTCACAGATACTTTAGTCAGCATTGAGAATTTAATCGGTACAGCTGGCAACGATACGATTGTTGGTAGTAGCACCAATAATGTTCTTGACGGTGGAGCAGGTAGTGACACTCTCGTTGGTGGTTATGGCACTGACGTACTCACAGGTGGTGCTGGCGCAGATAAGTTTGTCTTCAATAGCAAATTCGAAGGTATCGATATCATCAAAGACTTTGAGTGGAGAGAGGGTGACAAAATCCAGATTTCCAAGTCTGCATTTGGTGCTAGCTCTAACAACCAGTTCAGCTACAACAGCACTAATGGTAACTTATTCTTCGTAGGGTATCAATTCGCCACTATTGAGAACAAGCCTTCTGACTTCTCAGTTAATCTAGATATTGTGCTGGTATAAATTTTTTCCTTTTATTCCATATCTTCATCCTTCGGTCAATTAATTGGAAAAAGGTAGGAGTGCGATCGCATCCCTACCTTTTTGATTATCTTTAAGTTCAAACATCACAGCGATCGCTTTGGTCTGTAAATGCTTTATTTTGTAACAAAATCTGTAACAGCAATGCTATTTGACCTAGCGCTCGTCTAAATTGATATAAATCTACGAATAAACACTGGATAAAATGTTAATTTTGTTCAAAGATATACGAGATTATCAAATTTCATTTTTGGGCTTGTTCCTAGTTGTGGGAATCAGTACACGAGACTGGACGTTGCGACCAGAGTTGATTGGGGTATTAATCGCCACTTGTCTAGTAACTCAATCGATATTGTCATTTGTCACTAGTCATTGGTCATTGGCAAACAACATAGACGCCCCAGCGGCTTCCCGCAGGGTAGGACAAATTACGAATCTTCGCAGTGCTTTAATTACCTCACTGGGACTCAGTTTACTGTTGCGGGCTGACCACTGGACGACAATGGCAATAGCCGCAGCAATTGCGATCGCCAGCAAATTTATCTTCCGAGTCGGCGATAAGCATTTCTTCAATCCTGCCAATTTTGGCATCATATCTGCCTTAATTTTCACCCCCGATGCTTGGGTTTCACCGGGACAATGGGGTGAAGAATGGTGGTATGGGCTATTATTTCTCGGTACAGGCGGCATGATTTTGCAGCGCATCGGTCGCTGGGACACCACAGCAGCTTTTTTGGGTTCTTACTCTTTGCTAGAGGCGATTCGCAATCTCTGGCTGGGTTGGACGTGGGATGTTTACTGGCATCGATTGATGAGTGGGTCTTTGCTGCTGTTCGCCCTATTTATGATTACAGATCCGCGATCAATTCCCAATTCCCGAATTGGGCGGGTAGTTTGGGCAGTTTGTATCGCCGGATTAACTTTCATCCTACGGAATTATTTCTTTGTCCCCACCGCAGTCTTCTGGGCGCTGTTCATCCTTGCCCCGTTGAGCATTCTGCTAGATGTTCTCTGGTTAGCCCCAAGGTTTGCTTGGCAAAGGGGAGATGAGGGAGATGAGGGAGATGAGGGAGATGAGGGAGCAGGGGGAGCAGGGGGAGCAGGGGGACTAACTCCTGTACAGACGCGATTAATCGTGTCTCCTAACTCCTAAATCAGCACTTAATATGAAGGTATAAAAAATGAAGTTTTTTCGACTTTTAACGCCATTACTGTTGACAATTGTCGCTGTATTTTGCTTTGCACCCGCAGCTTGGGCATTTTGTGGATTTTATGTAGCTAAAGCTGATACGAAGCTGTACAATAAAGCTTCTCAGGTGGCGATCGCGCGGGATGGCGATCGCACCATCATGACAATGGCAAACGACTTTCAAGGCGAAGTCAAAGATTTTGCAATGGTAGTACCAGTGCCAACGGTGCTGCAAAAAGAACAAGTTCGCGTCACTGAACCCAAGATTATTGAGCGCCTAGATGCTTTTAGTGCACCGCGATTGGTAGAATATTTTGACCCAGATCCCTGTGCCCCAGTTTACGAAAGAGAGTTATCAGCAGCACCAGCGCCAGCAGCAGCGAGAAGTGAGGCAGCGGATGCAAGGGGCAATGCTAGCTTGGGTGTGACGGTCGAAGCACGTTTTAACGTTGGCGAATACGACATTGTGATCCTCAGCGCGAAAGAATCTGGTGGACTGGAAACTTGGCTTAAACGCAATGGCTACAAAATTCCCAGAGGTGCGAAACAGTTACTTCAGCCTTATATTCGCTCCTCTATGAAATTCTTTGTTGCTAAAGTCAACTTGGATAAATTCGAGCAATCTGGCTATCAGTTCCTCCGTCCGCTACAAATTTCTTACCAATCGCCTAAATTCATGCTGCCAATTCGTTTAGGCATGATCAATGCTACGACAGAGCAGGATTTAATTGTCTACATCCTCTCGCCCCAAGGAGAAGCAGAAATCACTAACTATCGGACGGTAAAAATTCCCTCCGACGCGAACATTCCCTTATTTGTCAAAGATGAATTTGGTGAATTTTACAAATCTATGTTTCAAACTATCTACACTAAAGAAGACAGGAAAGTTGGTTTTTTAGAATACGCTTGGGATATGGGTAGTTGCGATCCTTGTTCTGCTGAACCCTTGACTCCAGAAGAACTCAAGCAAGCAGGCGTATTTTGGCTAGATGATAATTCTACAAGTAATGTGCCAGTACCCCCCAGTTTTCGTCGTCCCTCTCCTAGAAGTAATGTCTTCATCTCTCGATTGCATGTTCGCTATACCCGCGACAAATTCCCTGAAGACTTGATATTTCAACAAACTGCCAACAGTGAATCTTTTCAAGGACGCTATGTTTTGCAACATCCGTTCCAAGGGGAACTTAAATGTCAGGCTGGTAGACAATATAAGCAGTCTTTACCCAAACGTTTTGAACAAGAGGCGCAAACTCTAGCTAAACTAACCAACTGGAAAATCCAAGATATTCGTAACAAAATGAAATTGAGTGTAGGTAATCTGAGATATTCTTGGTGGGAAAATTTCCTCTCCTGGCTGGGATTATATTAATAAGAGTGGGGAGTAATACCAATTCGCAATTCGCAATTAATAAATCCATATTTGACAAGGGTTTATGGATTTGGATCTGTTTCAAAAATTTAGGGAATTGGTATAAGATTAATTTAAAAAATTAAATCTTATCCAGCAGAATTCAGGAGTAAAATCCGCCTTGGATCTGGGTAACAAACTTAGCTTTTGTACCTCCCCTACTTGAAATCTGCTGTAATTTACTTCCCTTATTTTTTATCACCTGATAAGTCTTAAATTATTGTTAAAATACTCCTTTGAAAACCTCCTAAAATCTCGAATTAGCCAATCTTAATTCTTTATGTCGTTTCGTTTTTTCCGATTGAGTAATCCAGACATACTTATTCCTGTCACCAGCAGACCAATCAATCCCAATCCATTAAAAATTGGATAAATTGCTTCTAAATGTAATATTTCTCCTGTATGAATTCTTAACAGCAAACTAGAAGAAAGTCCAGTACTAATTGGCCATTCTTTAACAATAGTTGTCAATATTCCAGTCAATACAGTTAATATTAAAGGTAGACAAATTATGATGCCAATCGTGCGGTGATACTTCCGAAATGATCGTTTCATAGTCGTTTTCCAGAAATGTTATTATTTTTATACTAGTGGTTCTTAAAGTTAGGTGTTGCTGAATTATGAAAAAATCATGTTTTTCTCCTGCATTTTTGAGTTTTCGATGTATATTTTTACCTTTGTAAACTTATTCTATAAATAAGTATAGGGTTAAGTGATATATTTATCTAGTCAAGACTAGCCCCATAAATATTGCTATTAATGCTGGCAAACAGCAGACTATTCACTTTCGTCAATTACAGCTTAATAATGAATCGAGGAGTTTTACAATGAAGCGTTTTCAACTAATGTCGAGCGTTGTGGGTATAAGCTTATTAGCTTTGGTAGGCTGCAACAGTCCCGAACAACCTACTACCCAAACGACCCCAGTGGTGACTCCTAATGCTAGCGCAGCATCAGCCCCAGCGACAACATCCACTACAGGTAATAGTAGTTTATTAACTATAGTATCCAAAACTAAAGCCGCAGTTACATCTGGCAACTTTGTTGAAGCTAAAAAAGAATTTGACAAATTTGAGGATGCTTGGAAAGAAGTTGAAGACGGTATCAAAGTTAAATCTCCTAAGAGTTATGAAACTATAGAGACAAATATGGATCAGGTTACAGGAGAACTTAAAGCTTCTAAACCCCAAAAAGACAAATTATTGACAACATTGCAGTCATTAGAAAAAACTATTACTGCTGTTTCAAAATCTTAACGAAATGTGCATTCAAGTAATTTTGAATGCATCGCTGCCCTCCCTACCCGGAATCTACGGTGTACGCGCAAGTCGAAAAAAGCTTGATTTTACTTCAGAACCTCAAATCTCCTAATAGTTTATGCCCGTTCCTCACTCCCTTTTAAAAAAGATCCGGCATCTGACCAAAGGTAATTCTTTCAGGTGTTGTTATACGCAATACTAAGATATTCTTGCTTTCTTCGCCAAGATTGTCATGGTTCAATTCGATGAACAGCTACGCCGCTTAGTTAGAGAAGCCTGTGGACACCAACGTGGAAGCCCTCAGCGTCAGAAGCTGCTCACGCAAATTATTCGCTTGACAGCAAGTAGACTCTGGAGGGAATCTACTCCCTACTATCAAGACGCACTACAACAAACTTGGTTGTATTTCTGTCGCAATGTTTGTGAAGGTTTGACAGGCCAAACCTACGATCCCAATTATGGCAGTGTGATCACCTGGCTGAATGCTTATCTAAAACGGAGACTACAAGACTTTTACCTTAACCAGAACCGAGAACAAGCCACAACAGTCCCTCTGAGAATTCGTCAGTCTACATCTGGTGGAACAAGTGAAACTATTGATCCTGTAGATAACCTACCAGCTAGTCCCCAAGCACCTCCGATTTTGGAAGACTTGGAGATATGGGCGAAGACAGATTTGGATGGGGAACTGCGCGGTACTTACATTAAAGGGCGTCCAGATGTGAATTGTCAGGTGTTAATTCTCAAACGCTTACCTCCAGAAGTTAGCTGGAAAGATTTATCTGAGGAATTTGGGTTGTCAATTCCGACATTAAGCAGTTTTTATCAACGCCAATGTTTACCGCGTTTGCGTAAGTTTGCAGAATTGGAGGGATTATTATGATCGGTGCTGTTAGCGAATAACTAGGGTTGAGCCAGTGCTGAGTCAGAAGTAGTACTGATGAATCTTCTCACTTTCAGCCGAGGTATTCATTCCTTGGAATTAATTTTATACCTAAGCCTAGTTAATTTTACTTTTTACTCAGCACTATTTCGGTGGGTTTTTGTTTAAGGTTTGCGATCGCCTTTTAACTATACTTTGCTAATCAAGTTTCACTGCGATCGCAACAAATAAGAAGATTGTGGAAGCTCAAAGATTGGTGAGGGATGGGAATGGTAACATTACCCTGTTAGCCTAATAGTTGATCCTATGTGTTTCTGGTTATCACCTACCTCTCGTCATGCTTATGGCTAAAACAACTAGGATTTTTGGCGCGAATTCTCTAAAGTTTAAAAACAGGGGTGCGGAAACGGCAAGGACGCGCTGGCTCACCCCCCTAGCTCACTTTTTACGTTTGCCTTTGTACTTCTTGGTCGCTTTGCTATGCATTGTCGGTTCACCAGTGCTAGCAAAAGTTCCTAGCTCAATCAATTCTTCATCCCAACTGCCAATAAACAATCTGACATCGCTGGCTGTGCCCACTGATGCCGCCTCTCTCCTACAGCAGGGCAAAGTTTTATACAGTAATGGCAACTTTGCCAAAGCTGTAGAAGTGTTACAACAGGCTGTCCAAATATATAAGCAGCAAGGGGAGAGCCTCAAATTAGCAGCGACACTGAGTAATCTTTCCCTAGCTTACCAGCAACTCGGTGCATGGAGTCAGGCGCAGCAGGCAATTACAGAGAGCTTAAATTTACTCAAAGGACAGGATAAAAACCAAAATCTGCAACTATTTGCCCAATCACTAGATATTCAAGGTCGTCTGCAATTGGCAATGGGACAGTCCGAGGCGGCTTTGGCAACTTGGCAACGGACAGAAGAAATTTACAAACAAGCAGATGATAAAAGTGGTGTGGTGCGATCGCTAATCAATCAAGCACAGGCGTGGCGCACTCAAGGATTTTACCCACGGGCGATCAAAACACTCGATCGAATAAGTCAGACGTTAAAATCTCAACCCGATTCTATAGAAAAAACAGTGAGTTTGCGATCGCTCGGTGATGCCCTTTTGGTATTGGGCGATTTGAAAAAGTCACGCCAAGCATTAGAAGAAAGTCTGATAATTGCTCAAAATCTCCAATCAAATGCTGATATTGGGGCTAGTCTGTTCAGTTTGGGGAATAATGCCCGTAAACAAAACCAAAAGCAACAAGCGATCGCCTATTATCAACGAACAGTCGCAGTATCTCCCTCACCTCTAACAAAAGTTCAAGCACAACTCAATCACCTGGGACTACTGATTAAAGATAAAGAATGGCCAAAGGTTCAAACTCTTTTGCCGTCGATTGAGCCCCAACTTGACCAACTCCCCCTCAGCCGTGCGAGTATTTACGCTCATGTTAACTTTTCACAAAGTTTGGCAAAAGTCAAGAGTGGTATATTACAAGCATCGAGTCAGAGTTTTTACTCAGGATTAAGTACAAAAGATTCAGCAAAATTACTCGCTAGTGCCATCCAGCAATCGCGTAGTTTAGGAGACAAGCGGGCAGAGGCTTATGCTCTGAAGAGTTTAGGCGGCTTGTACGAAGAAACCAGACAGTGGTCAGAAGCGCAAGACCTGACCAAACAAGGATTAGCTTTGGCACAGAGTAGCAATGCACCAGAAATTACCTATAGCTTGGAGTGGCAGTTAGGTAGATTGCTTTGGGCAAAAAAAGATATTAATGGTGCGATCGCCGCTTATGATGCTGCTGTAGACACTCTTGAGTCTCTCCGCAGAGATTTAGTAGTAAATAAAGATGTAGTCAACCAGGATGTGCAATTTGACTTCCGGGACAGTGTAGAACCCGTCTACCGCCAGTCAGTAGAGTTACTGCTGCAATCTCAAAAAGGAAAACCAAATGAAAAAATATTAGAGAAAGCACGCCAGCGGATTGAAGCACTCCAACTAGCAGAATTAGACGATTTCTTTCAGGAAGCTTGTCTGCAAGGTCAGAAAGTAGCCCTCGATCGAGTAGTAGACAAAGATAATACCAAGGCTGCCATCCTTTATCCAATTATTCTTCGTGACGAACTCCAAGTAATTGTCAAAATTCCTAAACAACCTCTGCAAAGCTACAGTACCAAGATTTCCCAAGCAAAAGTAGAGAAACTCTTAATAGAACTGCGAAGAAATCTAGTCAATCCAACTGCTACTAAGATCGTCCAAACCCAATCGCAAGAAGTTTACAACTGGCTGCTTAAACCCATTGAGTCACAACTGCAAAAAAGTAGCGTCGATACCTTAGTCTTCGTCCTAGATGTCCCATTACGCAATTTACCAATGGCAGCTCTCTACGATGGTAAACAATACTTGGTAGAGAAATATGCGATCGCCCTGAGCGTCGGTCTACAACTCCTCGACCCGAAACCGCTAATTAAACAGCAGCTTAAAGCGCTAACCGCAGGACTGACTTTGCCGCCGCCAGGATTTCCCAAGTTTGCACCATTGCTGGCGATCAAATCTGAATTTGAGGGTATTACTAAAGCAGGAGTTTCGACAACCAGCCTATTGGATGGAGATTTTAAGAAAAAGAATTTGGAAAGTGAAATTGGTGCTGCTTCATTCAACATAGTGCATTTGGCAACCCACGGTCAGTTTAGTTCCCGCCTTGAAGACACTTTTATTTTAGATTTCGATGGTCAGATCAATGTCAAAGATTTTGATACTCTCTTCCGCAGTCAAGGTAAAACCGTAGTAGAATTATTAGTTCTGAGTGCTTGCCAGACAGCAACAGGAGACAACCGTGCAACACTCGGTCTAGCAGGAGCAGCTGTCCGAGCTGGGGCACGTAGTACCATCGCTTCCCTGTGGCAAATTGATGATGAATCAACAGCGATGTTTGTTAGTGCTTTCTATCAAGAACTCAAGAGTGGCAAAATCACGAAAGCCGAAGCAGTCCACCGTGCCCAGCTACAACTGCTGAAACATCCCAACTACAGAGCGCCAAGCTTTTGGTCTGCCTATGTATTGATTGGTAATTGGTTGTGATTTGGGGATTGGGGACTGGGGACTGGGGATTGGGGACTGGGGATTGGGGAGTCCTTCATCTAGCTCAAAACCTCAAATCTCTCAATCATCAATCACCAATTACCTAATCGAGTGCCGTACTCTTCTTTACCTTGTTGTTGGGAACGAATGAAACGACAGTAACCGTTAAGACCTTTTTCAATCTGGTCTTTCAGCTGACTAACCCAGTGTAATTGTTCTGTATTGCAGTACCCCAGGCTTTCAGCAATAATGAAGGCGCTTTTAGCCTCAGTTAATGAACCACGAGCAATGTACATAAAACGCAATCTATCTAGATAATGATAACGTCCGTAGCCCTCAGCTATATTCAGTAAAACACTACAAGCCGATCTTCGTAATTGATCGCTCAAATTGTAACGCTCAAAAGTTGGCAACCTATCTGCTAGTTGATAAGCCGCTTTTAGCAGCTTGAGGCTATCTTGATAGAAGTCTAAAGACTCAAAACCTCTATCTCCCATATCATCTTAATATACAAACAATCTCTCAATTTTATGGGATATTTTTATCTAATCCCCAATCCCCAGTCCCCAGTCCCCAGCCCCCAATTCTCTTTTTCCAGTATTCAATTTTGTGGCATAAATTTATTGAATGCGGGTGATATATACATAGCAGCATTGAACCCTAGAAATTGACTTATGAATAACTCCACCTATCAGCTAGATGATTTCGCTTTAACATTGCCGATTTCCCAAACAGCTCGCATAACTGCCCAGCAATTTGCTAACCAGCAACCAAATCTTGAAAAAGCAGAGCAAGTCCGGCTGAATACTTTAGCTGTATGGGTGGTGAATGACTACTTGCAGATGATGGATATTCCTACCGATCTTCAAGCTAGTGACAGTTGGAACCCGATCGTGCGTCTTTGTGCGGATGTCGCTGATTTAGAAGTGCCCTCAATTGGGCGTCTGGAGTGTCGCCCTGTCCATCTGCATCAGCAGATATGTTCTATTCCTCCAGAAACTTGGGAAGAACGGGTGGGTTATTTAATAGTTCAATTTGATGAATCCCTCGAAGAAGCAAGGCTGCTTGGTTTTATCCCTAGTGTGGCAACCCAAACAGTTCCTTTAGCGCAACTGCAACCATTGGAAGCGTTTATTGACCACATCTGGCAACTGCGTCAATCCCCAGTTAATTCATTAGTGAATTTGAGTCAGTGGTTTGCTGGTATATTTGAGACGGGTTGGCAGACTATTGAATCGCTGTGGAACGTGCCGGAACTCAGGGCAACTTATGCCTTTCGCAGTGTTGAAACTTTGGAATTAGATGCCCTCAAACAACTAGAATCAATTATTAAACGGGCAAAAGTGATTGATTTAGGTATCCAAATCCACAACCAACCTGTGATGTTGATTGTGGAAATCAGTCCCGAAAAAGATCGACAAACTAGTATTCATCTCCAATTGCACGCCACTGGAAATCAAATCTACTTGCCACCAGGAGTTCATCTCACTGTTATAGATAGTTCAGGAGCAATATTTCTCGACGCTCAATCTAGAAAATCAGACAACTACATTCAGTTACAATTTCGTGGTGAACCTACAGAGCAATTTAGTGTTAGGGTAGCTTTGGATAATACCAGTATTACCGAATATTTCCAAATTTGAAATATGTATAGCAATCCGATTTGATTCGGTGAATTACTCATAGAGATTGGGGACTGGGGACTGGGGACTGGGGACTGGGAACTGGGAACTGGGAACTGGGAAGAAGGAATGAAGGTGTACTGAGTTTTTTCACGCAATCAAATATGAGTCCTATAGCTATCTTTGTTCTTTGTCGGTAATTTATTAAATGATAATTCATTAATTGAAAATTAAAAATTAAAAATCCAAGCCAGCTTTTGGGGATTTTGAAAAAAATCTGTAGACGCTTGTGAAGCTTGCGATCGGACATTAGAACAGGGCACGATCTTGCATGGGGAGATAGCGACGGTTATGGGTAAATTAGTGGCGATCAAATTTGGAGAGGGTAGTTTTGAGCAGGGGTTTGCTGTCACCCTCCAAATTGGTGAAGAACACGAGCGTGCTGCAACAGAAATCACTGGGAGGCTACCTTCATTCCCGGAAATGCCGCTCTATTATAGTCATTGGCAGTCTAGTTATCGGCAGATAGGCAATCGTTATCGCCTCCATGCTGACCAAATGCAGGTGACGAATGTATCGATGGTTCAAGACTGCGAAAACGCTTCTCATATTTTGCGGGCACGCTTTAATACCTGGCTGCGAGCAGAGGAGTTTCGCCCTTTGAGGGAAAAATGGTTAGAAAGATTATCGTCCAACGACGAAGTACGGGTGATTCTGCAAACAGAAAATAGCCAATTGCAGCTATTACCCTGGCATCTGTGGGACTTATTAGAACGCTATCCCAAAGCTGAAATTGCCCTTTCTTCACCATCCTACGATCGCATTCACCAGCCACGCTCTCTCAATCAATTAGTCAATATTTTGGCAATTGTGGGCAATAGTAAGGGGATTGACACCCAAGCCGATCAGGCTTTACTGCAACAGTGTAGTAACGCAAAGGTGAGCTTTTTAGTAGAACCACAACGTAAGGACTTGACTGAGCATCTCTGGGGAAAAAACTGGGATATTCTTTTCTTTGCTGGCCACAGTTCCAGTCAAGGAAATGGCGAAAGCGGACGAATTTACCTGAATAGAACTGATAGTCTTACCATTGGCGAGTTAAAGTACGCTCTTAGAAAAGCTATTGAAAA
Source organism: Nostoc sp. ChiQUE01b (assembly GCF_034531255.1). Lineage (NCBI taxonomy): Bacteria > Bacillati > Cyanobacteriota > Cyanophyceae > Nostocales > Nostocaceae > Nostoc > Nostoc sp. ChiQUE01b. The sequence goes on from NZ_JAVRBM010000040.1 coordinate 56,908, forward strand.
TGGTTTGCAATTAGCTATATTCAACTCCTGTGATGGATTGGGATTGGCGCGAGAATTAGCTGATTTGCAAATTCCTCAAATGATCGTCATGCGCGAACCCGTCCCAGATCAGGTTGCGAAGGAGTTTTTAAAGTATTTTCTCCAAGGCTTTGCCGGTGGCGAGTCTTTATATCAAGCGGTACGCCAAGCGCGGGAACGCTTGCAAGGACTTGAGGATAGATTTCCTTGTGCAACTTGGCTACCAGTAATTTGCCAAAATCCGGCGCAGATTCCACCGACTTGGGATGAATTAAGGTCTGCAAAATCTGAAGATGAAGATAAAGCAAATTTACCTTTATCTAACAGAGACAAATTTAAAATAATTTTGTTATCCAGCTTGGCAGTTACAGCTTTGGTTTGTGGCGTGAGATTTATGGGATTGCTAGAAAATCCAGAGATTCAAGCCTTTGACCTGATGATGCGATCGCGCCCTGCAGAAGGACTCGATCCCCGACTGTTGATCATCACAATTGACGATGAGGATCTGGCAACTCAAAGACAAAATGGCGAGTCCTTGATCGGAGCTTCTATTTCCGAAAAATCTCTCAATAAACTCTTAGCAAAATTGAATCAATACCAACCCCGCGCGATCGGCTTAGATATCTACCGTGATTTTAAGGCCAAAGAGCCAGATTTAATTACTCGTCTCCAGCAAACTCAGAACTTGGTTGGCGTATGCAAGGGAAGTGATAGCTCAGGAAATATCAAAGGCATTAAGGCGCCACCAGAAATCCCTCCAGCAAATCTGGGATTTAGTGACTTTATTCACGATCGCGATGGAGTTATTCGTCGGCATCTTCTGTTCATGAATCAGGAGACGACATCATTGTGTTCTGCTCCATATTCCTTCAGTTTACAACTAGCATCCCTTTATCTGCACCCTTTAGGAATTCAAACAAAGTTCACCCCTGAAGGAAATTTGCAGTTGGGTAAGACTATTTTTCCTAATCTGAAGTCTCGTACTGGTGGCTATCAAAATATTGATGCTAATGGCGGTCAAATCTTACTCAACTATCGTTCTTCAAAAGAAATAGCCGAACAGGTAAAGCTAACGCAATTTTTATCTAGTCCGGTTAACCCCAGCGCCATCAAAGACCGGATTGTTCTGATTGGTGTGACTGCAAAGGGGGATTCTCCAGACACCTGGCCTACACCTTATGGCATTCCTTTAGATGAGCAAATGCCAGGAGTACTGGTACAAGGTCACATGGTCAGCCAGATCCTTGGTGCAGTTCAGGATGGGCGGCCGTTGCTGCGGGCTTGGACATGGTGGGCGGAGGTCGCCTGGATTTGGGGCTGGTCTTTGATTGGGGGAGTCCTAGCTTGGCGCCGGCTTTCCTTACCCTGGTTGGCATTGGCAATCGGTGTTACTTCTAGCGTTTTGTATATAGTTTGCTTTGGTCTGTTAATTTCGGGTGCTTGGGTGCCTTTCGTACCGTCGGCTTTATCACTGGTAGCTATGACGAGTTTGATGTCAATTTATAATAATTCAAAAACAAAAGTACGGGCGGGGAATGGGGAATAGGGAAGAAGCAAGGGAACAGGGAGCAGGGAGCAGGGGGCAGGGGAGCAGGGGAGAAGTTGCAGTAAGTTTTTTCCCTTTGCCCCTTTGCCTCTTTTCAATGCCCGATCTAAAATCTAAAATCTAAAATCCTATCAGGTCAGGTTTCTATGAATTCAAATTCACAACCGATAAAACTGTTTTTAGTAGTAGCTTTTAGCTGTACAAGTTTATTAGCTAGTCTGACTCCAGTACTGGCGAAACCAACCTCTAATCGCTCTGATGCTAAAACGATCCTTGCTCAAGCCAAAACCTTTAATCAACCTCCAATTCCAGCTGGCTCACCTCCTGGGGGTCGCGTTCGCGGTGGAGCGAAGCGTGGGGAACCCGGATGTCCTACACCTAAAATTGACTTGACTGCTTTAGTGCCTTTTACTGAGGAAGCTAACTCAGTGATTAATGTCTGGGGACAAACAACAGTAGAACATCCAAGTTGGTTTTTCTATGTGCCATATACCAAAGATTCGTCATATACAGTTGAATTTGTGTTGCAAGATTTAGACGCTAACAAGGTATACGATAAAGCGATCGCTTTATCGGATAAGCCCGGAGTCATCCGTGTTTCTTTGCCTACCACTGCTCCAGGTTTAGCAGTAGATAAACAATACCGTTGGTTTTTCACCATTAATTGTGACAAGCAAAAGAATTCGCCTCCAACTTTTGTTGAAGGGGTAATAAAACGAGTTAATCTGAGTCAACCAACACTCAAAGAAATAGAAACGGCAGAACCTCTAAAGCGCTATGCTATCTATGCCCAAAATGGGATATGGTACGAGGCACTGACGACGTTGGCTGAACTGCGTCAAAAAAATCCTCAAGATCCAACACTCAAAGCAGAGTGGCGAAATTTGTTAAGCAGCATCCGCTTAGATGATGTTGCCGGAGAACCGATTCTTCCAGGAACACCTTAAACGAGGAAAATAATCTTTAGTTAAGCAACAATTTTGATGTAGAGAGGTTGCAATACAACATCTCTACATCGGTGTTGTTTAGTTTCCAGCAGCACTTACTAAACCATTGTGCCTAAGCAAAGCGATCGTACTTGGTTCACGACCCCGGAAAGTTTTAAACACCTCCATTGGATGCTTGCTACCACCGAGTGCTAGCACCGTATCTCGATAACGCCGACCTGTAGCTTTTATAGCTTCATCATTTTCAAGCCCAGCTTCTTCAAAAGCAGCAAAAGCATCAGCACTAAGCACTTCAGCCCATTTGTAACTGTAATAACCTGCTGCATAACCACCCTCAAAAATGTGCCCAAAAGAACATAACATTGAATCTTCTGGAAGTGGTGGTAAAACAGTAGTAGTCTTGGCTATGCGATGACGCACATCTGCTGGAGTTTCATTGCTACCAGAACGATAGCGGTAGTGTAGTTCTAAATCAATACTGCTAAGGTGAATTTGCCGTAACATAGCAGTACCACTCATATAATTACGCGCCGCTAGCAGCTTTTGATAATAATGCTCTGGTAAAGCTTCTCCAGTTTCGTAATGTTTAGCCATGCCAAACAAAGTGGGTCGCTCATAACACCAGTTTTCCATAAACTGACTGGGTAGTTCCACTGCATCCCATTCTACATTATTGATACCTGCGGCTCCAGCATAGTCAACCTTGGTGAGCATGTGGTGCAATCCATGACCAAACTCGTGGAACAAGGTCTCTACTTCATAGAAAGTCATCAAACTCGGCTTGCCATCTACTGGGGGAGTTTGGTTACATATCAAATAAGCCACAGGCAACCGGATGGTAGTTGCACCATTTTCAGTTTTGCCACGATTGATGCATACATCCATCCAAGCACCACCACGTTTTTCTGCTGGACGGCTATAGGGGTCTAAGTAGAAGTAAGCGATGGCAGAACCAGTTTCATCAGCTATTTGGAAATAACGGACATCCTCATGCCATACTGGGGCTTGACCATCGGCAGGGGTAACAATAACACCAAATAGCCGCTTAACAAGCCCAAACAAGCCATCTAATACTTGGGGAAGAGGAAAGTAGGGACGCAACTCTTCAGCGGTAAAGGCAAATTTTGCTTCTCGTTGGCGTTCTGCCCAAAAGCTGATATCCCAATGTTTTAAATCTTGATATTCTTCCCCATGCGATGCAGCAAAAGCTTGGAGTTCTTTTAAATCTTTGACAGCAGCATCATAACTGGCTTGGCGCAATTCTGCTAATAGTGCTTCGACTGCCTCAACATTAGGAGCCATTTTACTTGCAAGGCTCAACTCGGCAAAACTCTTAAAGCCAAGTATATCTGCGAGTTCTTGCCGTAACTCCAAAATACGCACAATTAACGGGTTATTATCTAAATCGCCACTAGAAGCGCGAGTGATATGAGCTTTGTAGAGCTTTTCACGCAAATCTCGACGGGTACTGTGTTGCATGAAAGGGCCGAAACTGGGGAAGTCTAAAGTAATGCGCCAAGGGCCATTTTCTGGTGTGGCATTCTCTTCTTTTGCCGCACGTGCAGCTTGGGCGGCTAAACTCACCAAACTTGGTGGTAAACCGTCAATTTCCGCTTTTGTTGTCAGAGTTAAGCTGAAGGCTTTCGTGGCATCAAGTACATGGTTAGAGAATTTGGTAGAAAGTTCTGCCAACTCCATCTGAATGGCGTTGAAACGCTCTCTTGCTTCTCCTTTTAAGCCAACACCAGAAAGTTCTGCATCTCGAATGGCGGCTTCTACAATGCGCTGTTGGGCTAATTCTAAAGTTGCCCAACTATCACTGCTACGGAGTGCTTTAAAAGCATTATAGATAGGTTGGCTTTGACCGAGTTTGTTGATAAATTGTACAACTAGTGGTTGTACGATTTCATGAGCTTCGCGCAGTTCTGGGCTATTTTTAACACCCATTAAATGATTTACCGCCCCCCAACTCCAGGTAAGCCGTTCTGTCAGCTTTTCTAAGGGTTCTACTAAACCACTCCAAGTGGGCTGTACGCTAGTCTCTAAGGTGGCAAGTTGCTGGTTAAGTTCTGCTAGCAACTGATTGAAGGCTGGTACTACTCGTTCTGGTTTAATCTTTGCAAAGGCAGGTAAACCAGTGCCTTGGAGTAAGGGATTATCGGAAATAATGGTACTTGCACTCATGATTTTGTGTGAACTGCGAACGAAAAAAAATCATTGTTGATTTTTATTTATATATCTTCTAATGTAACGATCGCTGTGCTATTTAGTATTGCCATTGTGGCAAAAAGCTAAAAAAACGATAATTCCTCACAAAAGTATGCTGATACGACTATTTTGTTTAGTTTATGAACGATACCTGACAGGCGACAGTTCCAGAAATATCAGCGAAAGTCTCTAAGATAATATAATCATGCACCCATCCTCTCAATCAGGTGGCTAATTATGACCGAAACAGACTCATGATACAGAGCAACTAAATTTATTTATGGGGATTATTAATTTTGAATTTTGAATTCGGAGCGAAGCGACGTGACTAGCCTCTTACCCAGTTCTCAATCGACAGAAGTTTTTTATCCAAGCTCGGATGGTGAACCTTTGGCAGAAAGTTATGTTCATTTATGTGCTCTACTGGCAACTTTAGAAGTATTGAGGCAATATTTGTTGGGTCGGCAAGCAACGGTTTTGAGTAACCAGTTTCTCTATTATGCTCAGGGTTTTCCGAGGTTACGGGTAGCTCCAGATGTAATGGTGATTTTTAATGTCGCTCCTGGAGGTCGGGATAATTACAAGATATGGGAAGAGGGACAAGTGCCTGTAGTAATCTTTGAAATGACTTCGGAGGGCACTAAAAACCAGGATATAGGTTTCAAAAAGACGCTGTATGAGCAGTTAGGGGTATTGGAATACTGGTTATTTGACCCCAAGGGAGAGTGGATTAAGGAGCAATTACAAGGGTATCGGCTGCGAGGCGAGGTGTATGAGCCAATTACAGATAGTCGATCTGAACCTTTACAGCTGCGCTTACAAATAGAGAGGCAACTGATTGGTTTTTATCGAGAAGACACTGGAGAAAAGTTGCTGATTCCAGAGGAGTTGGCAGAGGCACTCAAACAGGAAAGAGTGGCGAAGGAACAAGCACAGTCGCAGGTGGAAAGGTTGAAAGAACAATTGCGCTCGCTTGGTGTTGATCCTGATACCATTTAGCCATAGAGCAAGTGATCGCCTATAGCGGGTGGATCATCGCAGAATGCATTCACCTACTTCAATCTGACTAAAGGCGATCGCCAAAAGACGCGATCGTGTAATATGTCAAACAGCTAACTCGTCCGTCAGCATGGGCGTTACCTGGAAAGCGCAGTTTCAGCCCAGGAATTGCACGTTTTCAAGGCGTAGAAGCGTACAAATTAACTGAGTGCGACCGAGCGTCCTTACCAAACCAAAAAAGAAGGCTTCATATTTCCATATTTATGATATTATTTGGCAACTCATCTTTTTACTCGTAAAATCGAAGACAAGATCAAGGTCAGTAGAAAAGAGTCCCTAAATTAATGAATACGTTAATCAGTCAGGGTGGAAGAGCTATCACTAAATTTCAGGTGGTAGACCGGATAAACGATATCGCTTGGCAAGCTCACCAAGGCAGCGTTGCGGCAATTATTCAGCTATTGAACGAAAAGCTAGCCCAGTCTTGTGTCAGAACTAGAGCCATTTTTTCTGATGGTGTCTTACAAATTCTCTGCGAGGCAGCTAAAGTAGAGCAACTAGAGCAATCTCCCCTAGTAGAACAAATCCAGCAAATTCTTGAGTCTATCGCCCCGCGTCACATTCGCCGCGTCAAGATCAACAGTCGGATTGTTCGAGAACAACAATTGCTGTGGTTAAAAGAAATAGATAGCGATCGCGAGAACCAACTGCTTTGGTCACAAGAAATTACATTAATTCAGCCCAATATTGTCAAGCAGCTAATTAAAGATTTCACAGAAGCTCAAGCTGAACTAGGAAAACCAAACTTTCCTAAAACTCCAGTCTCTCGTCCTTTAGTACTCATTAACAAAGAAAAACACAAAAATAAACCTAAAACCAAAATATTAGCAGCGGCTGGTTTATGCTCGTTGTTGTTGCTTAGTTGGGTTGTTTATGCCCAGTTAGGTAATAAACTGAAAAATCTAATACAACCAGAAACTTCCAAATCTTTAACTACAAAAAATACTAACGATAGGAAAGCCCAAACACCATCCCGCGCTCCTAACAATAGCTTTTCTGAGCCATCTGATGACCCATTTACAATATCTGTGCGAATTGCCAACCAAGCTTCTGCATCTGGTAAAACAGCTACAACCTCAACTCAGTGGTTAGAGATTGCTGCTAAGTGGCAACGAGCTTCAGATTTAATGAGTACTGTACCACAAACCCACAGCCGTTATCAAGAAGCTAAGATTCGTACTCAACTATATAAGAAATACAGTGAGGCAGCGCAGAAAGAAGCGGATAAAAGTAAATCTTAGTACAACATTTCATTAATTCTTAGCGAATTCTTTGCGTACCTTTGCGTTTACCTTTGCGCTCCTTTGCGTTTAAGTATATCTCCTAACTCAGGAGTTCTCCTGTTTCTTGCAGGGAGTGCAAGCGGCGGTAAATACCTTCGTGACGCAAAAGTTCATCGTGGCTACCCACTTCTACAATCTTTCCTTGCTCCAGAACGACAATTTTATCAGCTTCCCGAACTGTGCTTAAACGGTGGGCAATAACGATGGTGGTACAAGTACCCTGAATCGATCGCATCGCTAGCTGAATTGAACGCTCAGATTCATAATCTAAGCTAGAGGTGGCTTCGTCAAAAATCAGTACATCTGGTTCCACTAACAACGCCCTAGCAATTCCCAAGCGTTGTCTTTGTCCTCCAGATAACCTGACACCTCGTTCCCCTACGACGGTGTAATAACCTTTGGGTAAGTGCTGCACTACTTCATCGACTCTGGCAATCCTACAGGCTTCTTGAACCTGCTCCAAACTAGCGTTCGGTCTGCCGTAGGTAAGGTTATCTAATATAGTACCGTTGAAAACGTCTACTTCTTGGTGAACGATCGCGAGCCTTCGTCTATACTTACCCACATCCAAAGTGCGAATATCTTGACCATCAATCAGAATTTGACCTGTTTGAGGTTCAAAGTATCGCAACAGCAATTTCACTAAAGTAGACTTACCAGAACCGGAACGCCCCACTAATGCCACTGTTTGGTATGGCTCAATCAACAAGTTGATATCTTGCAAAACTTGACGGTTGGCATCATATCCAAAACTGAGGTGCGACAACTCAACTTTTCCAGTAAATTTTAATGGTGATTCTGTTTGGCTGCTCTCTTCTAAAAAACTAGCTGAATCAGATGCAGTTGGCTCTTGGAGAAATTCGTGAAACCGCAGCATTGAAGAATAACGACGGGCAAAAACTTCTCCCAAATTGGTAATAGGTTCTAATTCGGCATAAGCCATGCTAGAAAGAGTTAAGGTCATGATAAAGTGACCGAGAGAAATCCTTCCATCTACTGTTGCTGCTAGAGTCAAACCCAAAATAGTAAAGACGCAAAACTGAATTATAGTCCTTTGCCAAGTAGCCAGTTTTGTATAACCTTTGTGGACACGATACTCAACCACCGTTAGTTCACGATCCAAACGTTGCTTTTGCCGCTTCAGTTCTTTAGCTTCTGTAGCAAATGCTTTCACCGTTTTGATGTTGGTAATCAGTTCAGAATTGCGACTTTCCGTATTTTCTGCATACTTATCCAGAATAGTTTCATACCAAATCAGCCGCTTTAAATCCTTCAAGCTAAAGCTAAGAATAACTACAAAGGAAATCAGATACAAAATTGCAATTCGCCACTCAATCACCAAGATAAAAACGAAAATTCCCAGTACCCTAACTAATTTAGGAATCAACTGTCCGGCAATTTCTGGGTAAGCAAAAGTGTGGTTAGAAATACCTCTAGCTATTCTTCCAGCAATGCGTCCAGGGTTATTTTCATCATAAAATTCCAGTGGAAGAGTGAGAATTTTTTCTATAGCTATTTGGGCTTTCTGCCGACGCAACCTTAAGGTTATACCCCAATGAAACCAATGAGTTAACCAGGGTTGTGTTGGTGCTCTCACTACGGTGACAATGAAAATTAAACCCAGTAATACACTCAAAGATAGAGTTTTAGTAACTGGATAATTGGTGATATCCGAAAAGGTGGCGATCGCACTTTGAAGTGGTTTATCCAATGGTTGATTAGACAAAACGTTTAAAATCTGCCCGATCGCATAAGGGACAACCAAATCAATAATTTCGTAAACACTGGATGCTGTAATACTGAAAACACTCAGCTTCCAGTAAGAGTGAAAGTAATTGACAATATCTTGAAATTTGGCCATGATGCACACCGTCCAAGAGCGCGATCGTAAACTTGGAATCTATATATTACAAACATACTACAATGTAGTCAAGAGCTAGATGATAAATCACTCTTTGGGAGTAGTTGCTAGTTCTTGAGAGAAAAATTCGAGGCGATAGCGGTAGAGAGCAACTGGTCGAGAATCAGCTTTAAAGTAATCTGGATCTTGGGGTGAAAGATAGACAGCAGTAACTTGATCTGCCTCAATCGCCGGATTGGATGTTGTCAGTTTATGATAAGCCGTAGTAGATTCTACAGAGTTGAAGTAGGGGCGTGAACCGCCTTTAAATAGTTGTTGAAACACTTCTGTGGTGATGAACTTGCCATCAGGGGTAGTTTCTGTAGCCCGTGCAGTCACAATAGAAACTAGTTGGCGACTGCTACGCAAGAACGTAATTTGACGATTAGGTGAATCTGGATCTACTTTGACTAATAACACTGCTTCATCCCCTAAATAAGCTCTTGCCAAATTCAAACTATTAAACGCTCTATCCGCTACTAAAATTGGGGATTTGTAACCTATCTGAGGAAGTATTTTTAACCCAACAAGAGATGATTGCTCTTTTACAAATCTTACTACAAAACTCACAGGCTGATTTAATTGTCGGCGATTACCTTCAAACCCTGGTGTTACAATCTCTGGTGCTAAAGGCGCAGCTAAATCTACTAAGGTACTTCTAACTTTCCAAGTACCAGCCATCCATTCCGGGTAAACTAAATCGCCCGAAGCCGGTTGCACTGAAGTTAGTTTTTCCCATTGGGGAAAATTTGCTAACCTTTGAGACAACTCTCCTGCAAAAGCTTCACCACTCCACAGAAAGAATAAAAATAGCAAGCAAAAACTCCAAATTCCCTTCATTACAAGCATGATTCAGTTTTGTATTTAATGTTTATTATTTATCGATTAAAAATTAAGTAATTTTCTGTAAAAAAATAAAACTTTGTAGTAAGATAATCAACCCTATCCCGAATTTATAGTGATAGCATGACATTGGCATTAGGCATGATTGAAGGGGAGCATCCCACTTTTTATTTAGCGAGCAAAGATTAATCCATTAAGATAAGCTCTGGCGTTGAGCAATGATTTGAGGAACATTCTCAATTTTTCATTGTGCACCGGAGATTTTAGTTCGACGGTCAATCTGTTTAACACTAGATTCAATTGCACCAAAGCCAATAGAACAAATTTGTTCGGCTTGATAATACTGGTAATTGACAATACGGTGTCGAGTTTAAGTCGTTTCGGCATAGTTGATCGTTTTTATTCCTACTTTTATCATAAGTGATTATCCAAACATGATATAACACAAAAAACTTGCCTCTAGGTCTAATTAGAGGCAAGCGTTAGCCAAGTGCGGTTTAACGACGAGTACAGGACTTATGCTAAACAGCTTTTTTGTTAACTACTCTGAAGCAAAAGCTTAAGTAGCGATTTTAGTTCAATTCAAAATGTCAAGTCAAGAATTCTGTTAGACTTTGAACATTTTATTGATACCGTTCAGCATGATCAACAAACACGCTTCCTGCTTTTAGCCAAGCTTGAAAGAGAGTTTCTAAAACTTGCTCTCTGATTTCGCTTAATTCAGCAGGAAACCATTTTTCAATTCTCAAGATGTGATAACCCAGTTTTGTTTGGACAGGTTCAATCACTTCGCCTTCTTTTGCTAGAGCAATAACCTGTGCAATCTCCGGCATTAATTCTGACAAAAAGCGAATACCAACAAAGCCACCATTGTCTCTTGACTGCTTACCTTTTGAGTGTTCCAGTGCTAACGCACAAAATGAAGCATTTTCCTCTCGAATGGTATAGATTATTTTCAGTGCATCTGTTAAGTCACTAACTAATATTTGGGATAGGGCAACACGTTTATAATGATTACGGTTGCTTAAATAATGAGAGTCCACACTATCTCCAAACAAATGTTCTTTTAACTTATTTGTAAGTAGCGCCACTCTGAAACCTTGAGTCCAATCTTCTACGGAGATTTGCTGCTTTTGAAGCCATGCTAAAGTTTCAGAGGCTCCCAGTAACTTGTGTTCCAAGCGAAATGTATCTCCTGCTGCTTGCAATTCCTCATCGGAAATAGTGATGTCAAACTGCTCGCAAAGACTTAAAACCAATGCATCACGTTCAGCTAAAACTGTAATTTCAGCAATTTTGTGAGAACGGCGCAGATAAGCAATAACATCTTCATTTGTGGCAAGAGCAATTTCTGGCAGTACAAATTTATCTGTGGACTCCAATTCAGGAGCCAGTTCCGTGTGGAGATTGCCACCGTTGGGGAAACTGGCGTTTTTTTCTAAACTTTCTGCTATCATTTTCTTTTTTTTAAAGTAGATTGTGGTGCAAAAATTGTCATTTACCTGCCTAAGTTGGGTCTAGATTACTGGGGGCAGAGTAGTAGCGATGGGACGGGGAAGCGAAGGCTTACACCTGGGACTATATATTGTGGGATAGCACCAGGGACTATAGTGTACTATTCCTATACCACCGTTACTACTGACTAATTCGTTATCAAATAACTCGGTCATAAAGCTTTCAGAATCTTTAAGCAATTCAGAACCCGCAGGGTACAGGTCGAAAATCTTAATACTCGCCATTTGAAATTTCCTCATTCGTAAAGTTATTTAGATTGCGATTAACCTGTGTCAGTTTTTGCCAAACTTTATTGTGCTGGCATTGTTGTCTAAACTCGGTAAAGTAATCGCTCAGATGAAATTTCCTGAATTTTCAGCTTTTGACTATGTAAATTACCGTAAAGGTTGAGATAGTCAAGTTCAATAGGGGTGAGTTTGCCCTGCTGGACTCCAGATATCGCCGCATCAATTTCTTCGCGCCGAGTCAAACCTGTTAAGCAAACATCGACACAGTTCTGGGTTAACGAATACCGATATAAATCAGGAACAGTAGGTCGCCAGCATTTTTCAGGTAAACCAAGCGGAGCATCCCAAAGTGCGCCTGAGTGAGAACCTGTAGATTTGAAGGTGACGATACCTGGACGAGATGGATCTTCCACTTCCAATTGATTAAATATCTGACTCTGAGCAGAGCGATGCGCGACATTGTGTCTGACCATCACCACATCTAATAGGTCGCTATGCAAGCACTGTTGCGCTAAATTAATATCGTGAAACGAAGCACCAATATAGCGGACGGCTCCCATCTTTTTGAGTCTTTCGGAAGCACCAAACATTTTTTCAATGGTACGCTGATAGACAGAATTGTTGCCTCTTAAATCAGGGGAAAGCTGTAAGCAATTCTGTAAAGCTGCCCCATCATTCTCACCAATCCAGCCCCAGAACAACACATCAATGTAATCAATATTTAGCTCTACGAATTGATCTATTAAAGCGGCAAGGGCCATTTCTGCGCTTTTGATATAAGTCACAGTTGCCAGCACCACTTTCTCTCGCACTGAGGAGCCACGTCTACAAAGCTGGCGCAATGCTCCAGACATCGGACTGTAAAGATAGTGGTGCAAATCGCTAGAGTAGAAAAAGTAGTTAATTCCTCTGTCAAAAGCGTAAAGGGTATCTTCGCTAGAGATGCTACCGCCGCCACCTAGACCGAGACAACTGACCGTTAAATCAGTTCGCCCTAGTTTGCGGTAAAACGGTAAATCGGACTCTGAGAAATGATTTGCTAGATGACTAACTTCGCTGGCTGAAGCTACTTTAGGCAATGCAAGATCGGTTAGTTTCATTGATCTAACGGGGTGTAGATGTCAAGAGAGTTGGCATTTAGGTAAGAATGCTGCCAATCAATCCCTAGAAGAGAGAAGTGCTTATGAATAGATGCCATCCGGCTCTGGGGCGATTCATCACCTGTAGCCCGTGCTTCTAGCAAGCCATTGGCAACAATTTGGCAACGGTTCATCCCAAAACTCTCTACACTAGCAAATTTGCAATCTGGTTCTTCTGCTAGAGCAAGTCCAGGCGCAAGTAATTTTGTAAACAAGGGTACTTCTGTGCGAAAATGCGATCGCTTTTCTGCATAAACACTTCTTAACACTTGCCGAATTGCTTCATAGTTACTTTTCTCAAAGTAGAGAACCCCACTGTCATAGCGTCCGTAATCAGAAGGGTTATATAGCACTTTAAAGGTGAAAGGAATTCTGATTTGATTCAGTTCCCGTGTCAGGCTTTCCATAACAGCGATCGCACCTTCGGGTGTCAAGTTAAAGTAAACTCTAACTATCTGAGGATGAATATCTGGCCCGGCATTGCTAACAGCCATGTAAAATCCGTTTTGAACTAAATTACGAGGCATACGGATAGCGACTATATTGCCTACAGAGGCGGATTGCTCGGTAGGTTGTAAATGGCGATCGCGCTCAATATGCAAAGTCAAACCGCCTTTGGTAACAGCGAGACTGCCATCACTTTCTTGGCGCAACACAGACCAATCTGGGTCAAAGTAGCCTTCACCAAGATTACTTTTATGTAGGCGATCGTAAAACTCTAAGTCTACTCCTAGAAAAGTATTATTCTCTAAATTCTGATGCAGTGCTAAGTTATCTGAACTTGCATCTGCTTCTAGGGCAGTTTGCATAGAGCCATTGTAATAAATACCGTAGAGAAAACTTTGCAGTTGTAGACTCAGGTATTTATTTTGAAGCTCCAGAGGTATTCGTTGAAAACGAGTTACTATCTCAGCAGGAATTTCAAAGGTTTTGTAAGCTGGATGGCTAATATAGAAGTTAGGCTTTATTTCAACATTGTTGGCTATGTCTTGCAAAGAATCTAGCACAGAAGTTGATAGTGAACTTTGAGGATAATCTAGTAGTTGCATATTACAAATTACGAATTACAAATTACGAATTACGAATTAGTATGAGTTCAGATTCTGCTACGCCAAAAACAGTCGGGATTGATTGTTCTGGACGGCACAACAAAGTCTTAGCAACCTGAAGCATACAGATACCCGTATTACCAAAGGATTTTTGGTATTGGAGCATTGCTTGAATTTGCTGAATCAAGGCAAGACCAGAAAACTGCACAACTCGTCTCAAAAAATCAGGGCGGCGCTCTATAATTTCTGGAAAGTTATCAAAATAAGCTTTAGTGAGCGCTGCAATAGAAGGTTGGAGTACATCAAGCGGTGTCATAGCTAGGCGTAAAGATTCTTCGACATCGATAGATTTACTCACAACCAAGCTGCTTAACCAGATTTGTAGATAGCTGGCGATGAGTGTTCCTAAATCGAATGCAGGATCTCCCCAAGCGCCGCGCTCCCAATCAATTAGCCGAATGATGCTATTATTTGATTGCTCTGCTTGAGAGATGTTTTGCTCCCAATCGTTGTGCAGAAGGATATTGTTTAGCTTGAGGTCATTGTGGGTTAGACAACAGGGTTTGAAGGCTGTAGTGAGTTGTGCGATCGCTTTTCCAAGGCTGTCATATCGCTGATAGAGAGCAAAGAATTTGAGTCCATCGGCGGGAACCTGACCAAAAATTTCAGGGCTAATCCGCTCCAGACCCTTTGTGAGAGCTGAACTATGAAAAACATCGTCACGATTCTGAACTATAAAGTCCGGATAATTCTGATGGTCTAAGGTTGCTCGATGGATGGTAGCCAAAGTTTTCCCAGTTTTAGTTGCAATCTCAATTGGAAAAATATTTTCTTTGGCATAAAAGTTGCTCAGATCGTCATAAGTACTCAAGTAATTGAAGACGATGATCGAATTATCTGCGTCAAAATGGAGAACTTCTGAAACTAACGTACAAATGTGATCAAGCTCTTGAAATTGTTTTAAGAACTTATGGATTAGCCACTCATTCAAAAACTCACTAGCAGTTTTTCTATTATGATATAGACGCTCCTGCTTCACGAATAGTTTACGTCCATCTCGTAAGCTGATTAACAAATTAAAATTTTTGGCAGCTTTTAGTTCTGGTTGCTTTAAATCTCGCTCTTCCTGAGAACAGAGGTTCTGCATGATTAAATATCCAAAAACATTTTGAGAGTTTAACGAAAATTTCATAGCTTGGTACTCTTCCTAACTTTGATAAGCTTAAATACGTTTGCCCTGATTGTTCCACTGAGATTTTTATTTAATACCAGTTAGTTATACTTGCCTCTGAACAATTTGCTCTATCCACACTCTAAAAAGGCAAAGTTGATTTTTTTGTTATTTTATAAGTTGCTGTAATAAATTCTAAACTTCCTCCTGAAAAAGGTTTTTAAAGCCAGAATAATTAAAAATTGAAACCTTTTTCAGGAGGCTTTCATCTTATTTTTATCAGTCTACAGAAAGGATGTAAACCCATCTCTACGATCATGAAATTTCCTGAGTTCTTTAGATACAGCTACAGACCCAGCAAATATGCCAACTATGCCAGCTACAACGGCGATACCAACAGGGCTTCCACCGCCATGAATCCAATCAAACTCTTCGTTATTTATCTCATTGAGATAACTTTCTTCATCTGAAAGCAGATCAAGCCCAGAAAGATCGAGATTGCTGATACGGATAGTTGTCATTGTGTCCTCCTTTGAGTATTTACGTTAATTCATTGATTCAATTTTTGGTTAGCTCTAATATTAAAGTTGTAGATGGCATTCAGGAGCTAGCAAACTGATTTTCACTGACTTCTTCGATAGCTGAAAGAAATCGCTGTTAGGCAAAAAATCATAGCTAATTTGATAACTACAACCTTAGTACTAGTAAGCATTATTCCAGCCAACAACGCCACCGATGGCGGCAACACCAGCAGCAGCACCGGCAACGCACCATTTTGAAGATCGGACAGCATAGTAGCCTACAGTCCATACCAAGAATGGCAAACCACCGTAGAGGTCGTCAAATTCGCTGTCAACCAAATCTCTCATGTAGCCTTCAGAATCAGAAAACAGATCGGAACCGACAGGACGTAAATCGGAAATATTGATAGTAGCCATTGAATTTTTCCCTCTTAGATGAAATTGCTTGAAATAGGATTAGCGCTAAACTACTTTATTACAGGTTAGTAAGCTTCTCCTTCACCTGCAAGAAAGATACTTACCACAGCAAGCACTTCCACCAGTGAGCCACCCTTAATAGCGCCAATATCGCTATCAACTAAATCATCCATATAGCCTTCAGAATCAGAAAATAGCTCCGAACCAGTAGGACGTAAATTAGAAATGTTGATAGTTGCCATTGAAATTTTCCTCTTAGATGAAGTTGTTTAGAATTGGATTAGCTGTGTATTGCCTAATCACATTTCAATCATCAGAAATTTAATCTATAATTTCAAGACTTAAAAACTTCTTATTTATCCATAATTCAATGAGTTATGTTTTAATTATTCAAATATTTAATATTCAAAAATAAAAGTACTTTTATCTGAAAAATTACAGTGCAATAGTGCGTCACTACCCCGAATCATCTAATTTGAAACTGAAGCTATGTTTTTTGTTGTAGATGGTGCTGTTTTTAGTTTGTCACACCACCAAAGCCTGAAAAGCCACACTTGTGACTGTTTACCAGATTATTGTAAAGCTTTGTAACGAGTTGTGGAATTCCTGGAGTTTTGATTCAGAGAAGTAACAAAGGTTCTCAAGGATTATCCAGATTGATTTCTATCTGGGCATTGCAAGTTATACCAGGAGGAATTGCTGTGGACAAGCAAAGTTTATACTTAACAGTGTTTCAGCGTAAGCTTTTGCTCAAGAGTCTAGAAACAGATTTACGTCCAGAATACCGCCGTCGTATTGAAATCATATTATTGGCAGATGAAGGGCAATCTCAGACTCAAATTTGTGAAAGATTAGGATGCTCTCAGGAGACAGCACGGCACTGGATTACTATGGCCCAAACAGGTCAAGCTCACCATTGGAGCGATCGCCCTCTTGGTCGTCCCAAAGCTGTAAATGAGCAATATCTCGCTCGTTTGCAAGAACTAGCAAGCCATAGTCCGCGTGAGTATGGCTATTCATTTGAACGCTGGACAGGACAATGGTTAAGCAAGCATCTGGCTAAAGAACTGGGGATTAAGGTTAGCAGCTGCCACATCAACCGCTTGCTCAAAGAAATGGGACTTTCAACTCGACAGACACGCAAAACTGCCGAGAAAGAAACTGATAACACAAAAAATCCTCGGATTACTATAAACAACCTGCTACCAAATGCAGAGCCTGATTTTCGGTGGTCATTCAATTTCGCTAAGACAAGTAACTAATTCTGCCATTAAGCTCCCTACAACTCATGGTTCAGAACAAAACAGAATTTTCCACTCAACAGCTTGCCCAAACTCTGGGTCAGGCTCTTTCAGAACAGGAACTTTCAGACTGCATCAAACAAATTGAAATTCTCCAGCCTAGTGCAGGCAAACTTTTCTGGCAAACAGCAGACGCAAGCGTTGGTATTTATATAATTCTGGCAGGTAAAGTCAGATTGCTCGATCGCACCGATAATTTAATCGCCTCTGTAGGTGCGGGAACATCATTTGCTCAACTAACGCTATTTCCAGAAGAACAATTTCAACCTTACACAGCTAGGGCTTCAGTAAATCTCAAACTTGGTTATATTCCGCGAGATTGTTTGCGATCGCTCATCCGCAAGTATCCTTCTATTGGGCAACATCTTCACCGTCAAGCTGTACTTTGGGATCTACTGCTGTTATTTCGTCAGATTCCTTGCCTTGTCAATGCTCCTGTAGAAGGATTGATGCAAATATTACCATTACTCCAACAGCATAATCTCCAAACTGGCAAACTCCCATCTTCTCTACTCAAAGACCAGCAACTTTGGTTACTGCGGCGAGGAGAACTATTGCACACATCAGGATGCAAGCTTACTGTTGGAAATATCTATGCTGTTGAGCAGTTACCCAAAGAACGTAGTTGGCAAGTGAGTCAACCAAGCCAAATCTACAGCCTCAGCCATCAAGATTGGGAAATAGCGATCGCAAAAGAGCCACAACTGGCTCAACTGATTAGCTCTGACATTCTGCGATTCGGCGATGGGGAGAGGGAGAAAGAGGACACAGGGATGCAGCGCCGTGCAGTGGTTCCAAGAGTTGAGGTCACTGCTGTGGACACCCAGAATTCCCAATACTCAAGTTCCCAAAAAAAAATCAGTAAGGCTTACTTCCCAAACCCAACTGTAAAAATTGGTCATTTTTGGCAACGCATCACCCAGCGATATCCGTACTTTGAACAGCAAAGCGCCGCTGACTGTGGTGCAGCTTGCTTGGTGATGGTTGGGCGCTACTGGGGCAAGCGTTTTAGTGTCAATATATTACGAGACATTGCTAATGTTGACCGCAATGGGGCATCCCTACGAGGTTTAGCGGCTGCGGCTGAAAGTATTGGGTTTTCAACTCGACCTGTAAAAGCCAGTCTAGACAAACTAGCTCTTGCAAGCTTACCTGCTATTGTGCATTGGGAAGGAAGACACTACATAGTCGTCTACGAAGTCACAAGCGATCGCGTTATCGTTGCAGACCCTGCTATTGGTCAGCGTACCCTCTCTCATGCAGATTTCAAAGCGGGTTGGACTGGCTATACTTTATTACTACAACCTACCGCCCTACTTAAAGATGCAAAGGAAGCCAGCACTCCTTTTTGGCAGTTCTTTGAATTAGCTAAACCTCACTGGCTGGTCTTGTTGGAAGTGTTTATAGCTTCCATCCTGCTTCAGATTTTTGGACTGATCACACCGCTATTTACTCAGCTATTGTTAGACCGAGTTGTTGTACAACGCAGTGACCTGACACTAACAGCTGTAGGGATAGGCTTACTCATCTTTAGCCTATTCCGAGTCGCCATGACTGGACTGCGGCAATACCTTCTAGACCACACAGCTAACCGAGTGGATCTAGCCTTGATTGTAGGTTTTATTAACCATACTTTCCGCTTACCCTTGAACTATTTTGAATCCCGCTACGTGGGAGATATTATTTCTCGTGTACAGGAAAACCGTAAGATTCAACGTTTCTTAACTGGTCAAGCACTGTCTATCGTTCTCGATTTACTAACAGTATTCATTTACGTAGGATTGATGTTCTGGTACAGTTGGAAGATGGCACTGCTTGTATTGGTAATTGTGCCGCCATTCGTATTACTGGCACTGATTGCTACACCATTCTTGCAGCGTGTTTCCCGCGAGATTTTTGGTGCTTATAACGAAGAAACAGGATATTTGATACAATCTCTGACTGGTATTCGCACTGTCAAATCTATGGCAGTTGAGCAGTCTGTGCGCTGGAATTGGGAAGAACTTTTTGGCAAGTCAGTTAAAAAGACCTTTTCCGGGCAGGTGATTGGCAACACACTGCAAATATTTAGCTCTGGCATTGAAGCTGTAGTCACCACAGCATTACTGTGGTTTGGAGCGTGGCAGGTGATACAAAACGAACTCACGATTGGGCAACTTGTCGCTTTTAATATGTTGCTAGGTAATGTAATTAATCCTTTTCAGCGACTGATTTTGCTATGGAATGAATTGCAAGAGGTGGTGATTGCCGTTGAACGCATCAATGATGTGATTGACGCTGAACCAGAAGAAGACTTGCACTCATCATCTCGGCAATCCTTGCCACCAATGCGTGGTTACATTGTCTTTGATAAAGTTACTTTCCGCTATCATCCAGAAAGCGATGTCAACACGCTAGAAAATATTAGTTTTGAAGTGCAACCAGGGCAAACGATCGCACTAGTGGGACGCAGTGGTTCAGGAAAGACAACCATTTCCAAGTTGGTATTGGGGCTGTATTCTCCCACAGAAGGGAAGATTTTGATTGACGGCTATGATACAAGCAGCCTTTCATTGCGATCGCTCCGTTCTCAAATTGGTGTGGTTGACCAAGATACTTTTTTCTTCGGTGGTACGATTCGGGAAAATATTAGTTTAGGTTATCCCGAAGCAACTTTAGAACAGGTCATAGAAGCAGCGCAACAAGCAAGAGCGCATGAATTTATTAAAGAATTACCGATGGGCTATGAAACACAAATCGGTGAGGGGGGAGGAACCCTGTCTGGTGGACAAAGACAACGGCTAGCGATCGCCCGGGCCCTTGTAGGAAATCCCCAACTGCTGATTTTAGATGAAGCCACCAGCAGTCTTGACGCTGAATCTGAACGTATCATCCAGACTAACCTCAACAAAATTCTTCAAGATAGAACAACACTGATAATTGCTCATCGTCTTTCAACAGTACGCAGTGCTGACAAAATTTTGGTGCTAGATAGAGGTCTTTTAGTTGAAAGTGGAACTCACGATGAATTAATGGCTAAACGCGGTCACTACTTCTACCTGAATCAACAGCAACTTACCATAGCAATTTGAACTAAAAAGCCCCTTCAGGTTTCGTTCTTTAGCTTTGCTAGAAACCAGAAAAATCCAGTATTTGAAATCCAAAATGGTATGACCAAGACAATGCAAGGATTTTAGATTTTGGATTTTGGATTAAATCTAAATCTAGAATCCAAAAAACGGTTTCAAGCCTCTCTATTTACGGAGAAAAAAACAAAAGTTTTCAATATTTAAGCCTCATCTTTATAAGGAGAGGTTAATCCAAAAGACGCTCTCTACGAGACGCGCAAGGGACGCGGACTCGCTAACGCTTTACTATCGGAAATCCAAAATCTAAAATCGAGTGACCAATTATGCCAAATGAATTTACTAATCAAGAGCAGTTCAGTCAGAACGGTCACTACCCTAGTAGTCAACTGGACTCGAACGATTCCAAAAAAACACCATCCTCACGAGAGCCAAAATCCTATGCACCTCAAGGTGAAGACTGGTCTTCTTTAACAAAAGAACTGATTGATACCTTACCACGGATTTGGACACGCGGCTTGTTGTATTGGCTAGTAGTATTTGCTGCGATCGTCTTACCTTGGGCAATGCTATCCAAAGTAGACGAAACAGGTAGCGCCAGAGGACGACTTGAACCCCAAGGGAGAACTGTGAGATTAGATGCCCCCGTTACTGGAAAAGTTACAGCCATCAAGGTAAAAGAAGGCCAAACTGTAGCTTCAGGGCAAATTTTACTAGAATTGGAATCAGAATTAACTCGTACTGAACTGCAACAAACTCAGACAAAACTTGAGGGTCAACAGAATCGAGTTAATCAGCTTCAGCTATTAAAAAATCAGCTGCAAATGTCTTTACGCACTCAGCAATTGCAAAATCAAGCTCAAGAATCAGAGCAACTTGCTCAACTTGACCAAATACATCAAAAATTTAATTCCACTAAACAAGTATATGCCCTAGAAGTCGGTCGTCTCAAACTAGCTAAAAACGAAGTACAACGTTATCGATATCTTTTGCAAAAGGGCGCTATTTCCAAGAGTAAATTAGAAGAAATAGAAGGTGCAATGTTTGAGCGACAAAGACTTTTAGAACAAGCTCAATCAGATATTCAACAGACTAATACCGAGATTGGCAAACAACAAAGTACTAATCAACGTATTAGACGCACAGGTGAACTTGCAGTCTTGGATAGTCAGAAACAACTGAAAGAACTCCAGGCTCAAGCTGTAGATTTACAATCAGAAATTTCTCAAACAAAAAAAGAAATTCATTCTTTGCAATTTCAATTACAACAGCAAACACTCCGCGCTCCAATTGATGGCACAATTTTTCAGTTGTCTATCAATAACGCCGGGGCAGTTGTACAGCCAGGACAGATGGTGACTCAAATTGCACCTAATGGAGTACCTCTAATATTCAGAGCACAGATGCCTAGTCAAGAAAGTGGTTTTCTGCGTGTAGGAATGCCAGTCAAAATTAAATTTGATGCTTATCCTTTCCAGGATTATGGAGTGATAGAAGGCAAACTCCACTGGATTTCACCAGACTCCAAAGTTGTGGAAACTGCCCAAGGTAATATAGAAAACTTTGAATTAGAAATTGCAGTGCCACAGACTTATATTCAAAGTGGAAACAAACGTATTGCTTTAACGCCTGGTCAAACAGCAACTGCTGAGGTAATTGTTCGGCAGCGCCGTATTGTTGATTTTGTACTAGATCCGTTTAAAAAGTTGCAAAAAGGTGGTTTGAAACTCTAAAAAAAAGGAGATTTCCAAAATTTCCTCTTTAATGTTTCATTTTTAACATTTTCAAATTCAGCTTCAATTTGATCGCTAAGGAGTTTTAGTATGTTAGAAGCACCAACCGTTTCTCTAGACGAAATTATCAATCAAATCAAGCTTTCATGTCAAATTCCTTCTGTGATAGAAGGTGTTCTTACTCGCAAGATTATTTCACAGACGGCAGAAGAGGTTGGTATTAAAGTCGAGCCAGAAGAACTACAGCAAGCGGCAGATAGCTTGCGTCTGATGAACAAATTGATTAGTGCTGATGCTACTTGGTCATGGCTACAAAAACACAGTTTATCTCTAGACGAGTTTGAAGAATTAGTTTATTACACAGTAATTTCCTCAAAATTAGCTCAACATCTGTTTGTAGATCAAGTTGAACCTTTCTTTGTAGAACACCAGATTGATTATGCTCAAGTAGTTATGTATGAAGTGGTTTTAGATGATTTTGATTTGGCTATGGAACTGTTTTACGCATTGGGTGAAGGTGAGATGAGTTTTCATGAAATTGCTCATCAATATATTCAAGATACAGAACTACGTAGAAAAGGAGGATATCGAGGCATATTAAACCGTGCAAATTTGAAACCAGAAATTTCTGCTGCTGTCTTTGCGGCAACTCCACCGCAAGTTGTCAAACCAATATTGACATCGACTGGGGCGCATCTGATTTTGGTTGAGGAACTCATTGAGCCACAATTGGACGAGATGTTGCGCTTAAAAATTATCTCAGACTTGTTTTATGAATGGTTAAAGCAACGAATTGAGCTAATTTCTGGTTATTCCGCTATTTTTATGGAGAATTAATAGTAAAATACCAGTATATGGCAATAGGAGAATTTAGTAGTTAATTTTACAGTGTTCAAAGCTAATTTATCCTTGAAGGTAGTCCCCATGAACTTCGTACATCACCAAGCATGAAAATAGGCAGGGAGCAGGGAGCAGGGAGCAGGGGGCTAGGAACTAGTATTTTTACTCAGCACTCAGCACTCAGCACTCAGCACTCAGCACTCAGCACTCAGCA